>JAKARM010000007.1 GCA_021822165.1 Microcaldota archaeon
GACGGATGTGAAATAGAAGAGTATGATGAGGACCAATGCGAGGATGAGCAGCGCCCACCCGTAGGTGACTAGGTACTCGAATGCCGACTGCGCGTGCTTGGTGCTTCTCTGTTTGGGCATCGGAATCGAAGGGGTGCGAAAATATTTAAAGGTGTATTGGAGGCATCACGCACAGCATTTCGATGGAAATAATGGAAGACGCTCCTATCGGTTATCCTGCACGTCCAAGCGCCAAATGGAAAGATAGAACATGCACACCGGCAGATGTTGGAACCTGGTGGAAAATCGGCTTGCTCGGGCTGCAATGGCATCGTTCAGGTTGAAGTGATGTAGACGCACGAGACCGCTGGGTCTGCCGGGCAGGATGCGAGTGACGTAGCGTTGAGCAGGTACGACCCCGTGGAAAGTATGTCCCCAAGATAGCCGCTGACGTTGACAGGGGTGTACGCAGTGACATAGCTCGGCCCTGCGCTCGTGCTCACTACGAACGTTATCTCATGCCCTATGGTGTTGTTCAGGCCTCCGACAAAGATGTTATGGACATTCGGGGGCACCTGGATCAGGACGAGCTGCTTCGACGGGGGCCCTTGCGAACCGAGGATTGCGCTTATGCCTGCGAGCTTGCTTGCCGCCTCCTGGGCCTCTGTCGCGGCCAGGACGGAGGTTGATGATGAGATCTGTATGAATGCAAGTATGACTATCGGGAGTAGTATTATCAGCCCGAACGAAAGGGTTATCAGCATCTCTAAGCTCGACTGCGCCTTCTCCGCCATCTCAGATGTCACCGTCGTTGTGCTCCATCATCCTCTTCCCTGTCACGTACCTGTCCTTCTTCCTCATCAGCTCCTTCTTGAGCTTGAGGAGGAGCTCCTTGAGCGTATCCTCGAAGAGGTAGCCGACCCCATGGACGGATATTATCCCGCTGCTCCCGAGGGAAAGCCTCGCCTCCATCTCATAGGACCTCGTCTTCACCCTGCGCACATGGAGGGTTATGTAATCGGCCTCGGCCTTGCCCACCTTGCCGGTCCTGTCGAGAAACTCGGAGAGGATCGACCTCGCCTCGTCCTCGTAGTCCGGCGAGAACTCCCCGACCCCGGAAATGAATATCCTGTTCGGCTCTATCCTCTTCCTTGCGACGACGCTTTCCAGGATGTCGTGCACCGTCAGGATGCCCACAGGGGCGCTTGCCTTGGTGACCACCAGCGATGAGACGTTGCGCTCTACAAGCTCTATCGCCGCATCTGCAAGGCCGCGGTTGTGGTCTATCGTATAGACATTCCTGTTCGCTATGCTGCCAAGATTTATGTTGGATGGCATGTACTTGACGCTCTTCATCTCGGGAAGGCGGGAATCGGAAGTGGCATATTGCGTCAGCAGGTCGTGCTTTGTGACTATGCCGAAGAACTTCCCGCCGTCGAGTACCACCAGGCGGCCCACCCTGCTGCTCGTCATCAGCGCCTGGGCCTGCGCTATGTTCGCGCCCGAATCGATTGCGACGATGGGTGACCTCATGGCGGCGTTGACCTTCAGCCCCCTCAGCGAGTTAAGGGAGAGCAGGATCTTGAGCACGGTCGACCTCTCCAGTATCCCCTTCACCTTGTTCCCGGAGACGAAGGGCAACGCCTTCGCCCTCGACTTGTAGAACAGGGATACCAGGTCGTCCATCATCGTATGGGAGGTTATCTTCGGCACCTTAGCCGTATACTTCTCTATGCTCGCCCCTTTGATCTCAAGGCCCTGCATGGCCGAGCCGAGGGACTTCGGGTCCAGCATGCCATAATACTGGCCGTCCTTCATCACCACGACCGCGCTCTTCTTGCCCAAAAGATGCACCACCTTGGTCGCGGGTGTCTTATAATCATATACAGTTGCCTTAGTTACAAGCTTTTCGAAAATAACGCCGTGCGTGTCAGCCATCAAACCACTACAGATAGGATTTCTATAACAAAATATAAATACTAAGCATGAAAAATAGTGCGTGGAAGATTTTCCGCTAGTTTCTTAGATGCCAGGATGGCAGATCGGCTATGCGGCCGCCTGCAGAGCGGCGCAGGGGGGTTCGACATAACTTACGAAAGTCCCCCTCCTGGCTTTATACGTCTAGGACCACGTTCGCAGTGAACCCTGTTTTGGACCGCTTCACCTCGAGGTTATACCTCGTCACCCCTTTCACGTCGAAGCGGGAGGCCGACGGCGCGGGGTGCTTGGCATATACCGTTGCCTTGAGGCGGTAGCTTCCGCCGCTTTCCCACACCTTTACCGACTTCGCGGCATAGGGGACCACCCCGTCGGCATCGGAGATCGAGAGAATATCCTGCAGCATCGCCCAGAGGAGGTCCTCAAGCGTCCCCTCCTCCTCTTCTACCGATATGAGCACCCGCGGGGCCTTCGAACGCGCCACCTTCCCCGCATCGGACATCGTGTTCGCGAAGGCGAGGAAGGAATTCCTGAATGCCGAGGACATCCCGCGCCCTTCCGCGATGAACTCGACATCCGCGGTATGGTCGATGAATCTGTACCCCGCAGCCATTTTATCCACGGCTTCTTTTGAGCGCAAGAGATTAATATAGTTTGTTGTGTAATAGCTAACGTCCTATGAGGAGAAGAGTAACTACTGAAATATGATGATGCCCATTTCGGCTGAGGACAATTGGTGCTTTTGATGGTTAGGGGAAGTGGGGGGAAGATCATAGGGATGGCCGTCGTCGCCCTCTCGTTCTTCCTTGCCGCCTATAACTCCATATCGGGCACGAGCGCCCTGATATCGGACAGCAATCCTGCGGCATACGGGATCGTAGCGATGCTCATGATCTTCCTCGTCCTGGGATTCTCGCTAAAAAAGGAGATGAAGCCTGATATCGGAAGGCAGGGGATATACGCGGGGGTCGCGGTGTTCGCGGTATATATCGCCGCCCTCTCCTACCTCAGGGGCGCGCTCTCCTTCCTTTTCTGGTCGTTCCGCATAGATGCGCTCCTCTTCCCGCTCGTCCTCATATCGTTCATACTCATCGTATTCGGTGGAAAGGGGGTCAGAAAGCTGAAGTTTCCGATAATATATTCCGCCTTCGCATCCCCGCTCTTATTCTACCCGCTGATAAAGCTCAATGATGCGTTCGTCGGCATCAACGCCTCGGCCGTCTACGGGATGATGCGGCTTGCCGGAATAGCCGTGCAGAAGAGCGGGATATTGCTGACCGCCCCATCCTCCTACAGCATATCGATCGCCTCCACATGCGCTGCGCTGGGCATATTCATCGCGCTCCTCCTCTTCCTCGTCCCGATGGCATACCTGTACGAAGGGCCGATAGCAAGGAAGGTGGCATGGGTGGCTGCGGGGATGGCGCTGATGTTCGCGCTCAACATCGCGAGGATGCTCTCCATATCCCTCGTATGGATATACTATGGCTTGAGCACCGCACTGGGCATATACCACCTCTTCATAGGCCAGCTGCTGTTCTATGCAGCCATAATCATTTCCTTCCTTGTCGCGGGCCGGTTCGGGCTGTCGATAGCGAAAGTGGATGCAGGCTGGAGGAAGAGGATATCCAAAGAGCCCGGATACGCGAATCCCGCGCTTGCGATACCCATACTGTTGGGAATTGCCGGGATCATCGCCACGCTCCCCTACGCCTCTGCGATCAACGTTCCCTTCACCTCATTCACCCTCCACGGCCAGATAAACAGCCTTGCGCTCAGGAGCGGCGAGGTCGGGCTGCTCGCCAATTCTAGGATGAATGTCGCCGACCTCGGAAGCGGCTACGGGGGGGAGATGTTCGCGCTTGGCAGCCCCGCCGCCAACGGAAGCGGCCAGATATACGTGGCGGCATATGCAGTAGGAGGAGCCCACAACCAGATCCCTCCAATCAACTATTCCGGCCTGAAGCCCACCGGAGCCGTCATCCTGAGGAACGGGATAACGGTGAGCAGCGCGGTCGCAGACTCTGGGGGCAAAACATTCTACATAAGCTATTTCTCAGTACCGCAGCCGGTTGACGGCGGATATCTTACAACAGTATATGGATTCTTCTCCCTCTCCCAACCCAGCCTCTGCAATGACACTGGGATAATAGGAAGGACGGAATCATACATATACGATGCGCTCAGCGGGCAGGGAAGGGGCGGGGTGATGTGCGCAGCCTACCTTGCCGCAGCCTCTACGGTGAGCTGATGGTGGCCATATGAGATTCGAATTCAGCTCCGGGATGCTAGTCTACAGGATGAAAGAGGGGGTCAGGGAATTCCTTTTCCTGAAGAAGGCAAATGGAAGGCTTGACATGCCAAAAGGGCATATAGAGAAGGGGGAGAGCGCACAGGAAGCCGCAATAAGGGAGACAAGGGAAGAATCGGGTATCGAAACGAGGCCTTCGGGTTTTTTCAGGAAGGATGTGAGCTACAGGTTCTTGGAAAAGGGGATAATGATTAAAAAGAGGGTCACGATGTTCATGGCAGAGGTCCCGGCCGACACAGAGGTCAGGATATCCGACGAACATGCCGGTTACGAATGGCTCGATATCAAAAAAGCGCTGAAAAGGGTCAGGTTTAAAAATGCGAAGGACCTGCTCAGGGGCGTAGAGGGATACATTGGGCGCGAAGAAAAGATGGATTCGCTGAATTCGGAATACATGAAGCTTCCGCCAGCTGAGGGATGGGAGCTTAGCAGGAACTTCGTTCCAGGGGAAGGGGCTGTCGATGCGCGCATAATGTTCATAGGGCAGGCCCCAGGGGCGGAAGAGGATATCTCCAGGAGGCCTTTCACTGGGAGGAGCGGCAGGTTCCTGGACAGGCTGCTGAGGATTGCGCGCCTTGAGAGGGGGTCCGTCTACATAACGAGCGTTGTCCAGTTCTTCCCGCCGAAGAACAGGGTGCCGACAGAGGCCGAGATAGCGCTCTGCAAGCCCTTCCTTAAAAGGCAGATAGAGATAGTTGAGCCGAAGATCATAGTCCTCCTTGGCGCACTTGCGGCGAGGGAGATGCTCGGGATAGAGGGGATATCCAAATACAGGGGGGAGACGATCGAAAGGGACGGCATCAAATATTTCGTAAGCTTGCACCCGGCCGCTGCGATCAGGATAAGGAAGAATATCAGGGTGATGGAGAGGGACTTCAGGAAGCTTGGAAGGATAGCCGGCGGAAACAGGAAAAGGCATAATGGCAGAAGGGTCACCCCTCCCTCCTCTTCATCGGGAACAGTATCACCTCCTTGATGGAGGACTGCCAGGTGAAACGTGTCACCAATAGGTGCCTTTCTTCATCAACAACAGCAAATCGCTTGTTGAGAACACGTTCATTTGGCTCTGTTTTCTGAAACCCTTGTCATAGCTCCATATCCCATCCGCGCCCAAAGCCAATGCGAGCGCTATATAGGGTTCGTCATCCTTATCGATGCGTCCGATTATTTTATTCGCTTTTTGCATGTGGTCTTCGTAAAAGTAGTCTGGCACAACTATGAGCTTTTTAATGATTAACCCCAATGCCGGCTTGTACCCTTTTCCCACTTTGATGGATATCTCCTCTTGTGCCCCGTTATCTCTTTCAGCAGAAAGTCGGGGGAAAAATAATCGATATGGGGATAAAGCAGTACTTCCCGGGTTATTGAGGATCTGATCAATGCGGAAATAACCACATTTGCATCGACAATTATCTTCATGCCCTATGCCTTCTCGCCATGCCCTGTTTTATCTTCCGGCCAATTTCTATCGCATCCTTATCGGTCAGCTCGGACTTTTCAAGGAGATGGTCTAGGAGGGATAGTTTTTTGGCATAATCCTGCATCGCGCGCCTTGCGACTTCGCTCCATCTTATCTGCTTGTGCGTCTTTATGGTCTTGTATAATTCTTCAGATACCGATATCGTTACATTGGGCATTAAATCCACGCATTCTATGTGAATTCACAGATATTTAATACATTACCAAATACCTGTTTTGAACAATGTTGGGCGTCACGGATGAGGGAATGACGCCGTTAGAAACATCACCCCTCCCTCCTCTTCATCGGGAACAGTATCACCTCCTTGATGGAGGACTGCCCGGTGAAGACCATCACGAGCCTGTCGATCCCTATGCCGATCCCGCCGGTGGGGGGCATCCCGTATTCCATCGCCTCCACGAAATCCATGTCCAGGGGTTCCGCCTCCTTGTCGCCCTCCTCGAACCTCTCCATCTGCTCCTCGAAATTCCTCCTCTGTATGATCGGGTTGTTCAGCTCGGAATAGGAGTTGGCGATCTCTATGCCGGATATGTAGAGCTCGAACCTCTCGACCAGCCTGCTGTCTCCCCTCTTGCCCCTCGTGAGCGCAGAGGTCTCCTTCGGGAAGTCTATGACGAATGTCGGCTGGATGAGCTCCGGCTGCACAAGCAGGCTGAAGAGCTTGTCGTAGGCGTGCGCCCTGTTCCGCTTGCCTGGCTCCAGCGTTATGCCGCGCTTCTCCACCTCGCTGAAGAGCGATTCGTCGTCCATGGAGAGGATGTCAGAGCCGAGCTTGCTGTTGATGCTCTCGGTATATTTTATCCTCTTGAATGGAGGCTTGAAGCTTATCCCACCGGCATGGCTGGCTACGGAGTCCGAATTGTAAAGCCGCCAGGATATCTTTTCGAGCAGCGTTTCCGTCATCCCCATCATGGTCTCGTAGTCGGCATATGCGCAATACCACTCTATCATCGTGAACTCTGGGCTGTGCGTGGTGTCAATATCTTCGTTCCTGAAGGCGCGGTATATCTCGTACACCTTCTCGAATCCGCCTATTATGAGGCGCTTGAGATAGAGCTCGTTCGATATCCTGAGATAATCCTCCTCCCCGAGTGCGTTGACAAAGACCTTGAACGGCTCCGCCTCTGCGCCGCCGTAGAGTGGCTGTATCGTGGGGGTCTCGAACTCCATGAACCCTTCATCGTCCAGGTATTCGCGGATGACCGATACGATCCTGCTCCTCTTCACGAAAATGTCGCGCACGTCAGGGTTGATTATCAGGTCAAGGTACCTCTTCCGGTACCTAAGCTCCACATCCTTCAGCCCGTACCATGTGTTTGGGAGGACCCTTACGGCCTTTGAGAGCAGTGCAAAGTAGGCGACGTTTATGCTTACCTCCCCCGCATTTGTCTTGAAGGCATCCCCTTTGACGCCTATTATGTCCCCTGCGTTCATCGCCTTTAGCTTCTGGAAACAGCCGTCCCCCAGCGTCTTGAAATCAAAAAAGCACTGCATCTTCCCGGTGGAATCCATCACGTCCATGAAGATCACCTTGCCCGATTTCCTTATCGCGGTTATTCTTCCGGCGATCGAAAGCGCGACCGCCTTTCCCCCGAAAAAGCCCTCCTTCGCATCTTTTACCGTGGAGTTCACGTCGTAAGAATAGGGCAACGACGAAATCGTCTCCATCAGGTCGTCCTCATTGGGGATCATAAAATCGATATAACCTAGAAGACAAAAACTAATAACCTTGCAGGGCGGTGAAAGAAAGGAGGGTAAGAAGCAGAGGACCGGAAAGGAAACAGGATCAAACGGCAAAGCATGGAGAGATAATAAAAATGTACTAATCCTGCCACCTCCAACTTCCCGATAAGTTATGCCGGGATGTAGGATTTTTATATTTATATATAGCAATATATATATAGATATAGAGGTGTCAAAAATGTCTAGAGTGATAGTGGTATCCGAAACGGTATATAATGAATTACAAAAAATAAAAAATAGGGAGTCATTTTCCAAAACAATCGAAGCGCTAATCAAATGCAAGGGGAAGAAAGGCGATATCGCCAAGCTTGAGGAGTTCTTTGGCATATTAAATAAAAAGGAAGGTGTATCTTGGAAGGGGGAAGTTAATCGTAGTAGGCGTACTTTTGGCAAGTCCAGATTATCGGTGGTCAATTGGTGATTTTTGACACGACTCTGTTGATAGATGCGCTCAGTGGAGATCAGAAAGCCATAAACGCAATAGAATCCTACAAGGGCAAGGAAAACGCGGCTATCACAATATTGAACAAATACGAACTACTCAGAGGCAGAAAGTTCTCAGAGCAACAAACATTAGGCAAACTGATGGATGGTCTTAATTTATACGGGATTGGAAATGGTGAGATAGTAACAAGTGCAGAAATTTATAGGGCCCTTAGAACCAAGGGCAAGCTGATAAATGAATTTGATATCTTAATTGCAGGGATAACAGTGGCAAATAATGAAAAATTAGTCACAAATGACAAAGATTTTAAAGAAATCAAAAAACTGGGATACAATAATTTTATAGTGATTGTATGATAGCATCTACAAAAATAATTTTCAGAAAATGAGGGTAAGAAGGCAAGCGCCTATAGCGAAACTCGTTTGAAAGCTACGGCCGCTATCCAGATTGCGCCGCATACCTTTAGGGAGAAATACCGAAGTAGATTAAGGAACCCTGAAAAATGCCAGGCAAGTGCCACCCGGGAAGGAGAAGAGAGCCGAAAATATAAAAGAAAAGTAGAATAGAATGAGGATTGCACCGGTCTTCCGAGGGGTGCAACCTTACTGTGAGGGGGAGACGATTAGAATGTTGGTCGTCTTGCCAGCGTCATATTTGTAATAGACCTTCTTGCCGATCTGATGGCGCTCCAGTATGCCGAGCTTGAAAAGCCTGTTGAGCCTCGAGGAGGCCGCATTCTTTCCCTTGTATCCCATCTTGTCGCGAAGGTCTTCCGCGCATGCCATCCCGGAATGGGAGAGCTGGATGAACTGCACTATCTTTGCGTCGACCGCGGAGATCGGCACCACCCTCTGCTCTTCCGACTGCGGGAACTGGGGCTTAGCCGGAGCAGGAGCCTCTTCCTCGACATATGCCATCTCCGATTCCAGCCTCGAGAGGGTTTCCGACATGCCCTTCAGGAGAGTGGTCGTGCGCCTGTTTTCGTCGACCATATACTTTAACAGCGTGAAAAGATTCGAACTTACATCCTCGGCCTTGTCCTTTTCGGAGGTAAGGGCGGATAGGTCTGCTGATTTCTGGTGATCCAGGGACTCGACCTGCTTCTTGATCTCAAGAAGATCCTTTTCGAGCTCTTTTTTCGTTCGCATCCCACCACGCATGAACGAATCACGACAGTTTGGTTATCATGTCATGATTCTATCATGATTTAGTTGTGAAACAATAGATATTTAAAGGTTGGCAAAACAC
Source organism: Microcaldota archaeon (assembly GCA_021822165.1). Classification (GTDB taxonomy): domain Archaea; phylum Micrarchaeota; class Micrarchaeia; order Micrarchaeales; family Micrarchaeaceae; genus JAKARM01. The sequence continues at coordinate 9,145 of JAKARM010000007.1, forward strand.
GCTGCAAGGGGGAAATTAGCGGAATGGAGCGGCCGCAGGATTCCCGCAGGAGGATAGAAGAATCCCAGAACCGCTGCGTATTGGTTTTTATAAATGCAAGGGGCTAAAGCAGCAGAGAGGAGATGGAAGAGATATTCATACCGCGCGAGAGGGTGAAAGCCCTCAAGGAGGATAAAGAAGGCATCGAAGCGATAGCCAGGGGCTGCAACTGCAGGATAACCGTATCCGACGACAACCCGGTAGTTGCAGAGGGCGGGGGATATGAGGAATATGTAGCCCGCAACGTGATAACCGCATTCGGGAGGGGCTTTCCGGTGAAGACGGCGCTGCTGCTCGCCAGAGACGACTACTATTTTTACACCATAGACCTTGACAACGTATTCAAGAACAAGAACAGGATAAAGGCAGTAAAGGGCAGGCTGATAGGGATAGAGGGGAAGGCGATACGGTATATCGGCACGGTGAGCAGCGCGAAGATGTGCGTGTACGGCGACAAGATAAGCGTCATCGGGAAGATGGAAGCGGTAGAGGAGGCCGAAGAGGCGATAAAGTCGATCATAAACGGGAGCAAGCACGGCAAGGCTTATTCGAGAATGGAGTCTGTGCATAGGAGGCACATCGATGAAAAGAAGGCATTATGACCATTATTGGTTTTGGTTTAGGTTGTTTTTATGGAAGTCGAGGCGGAAGAGATATTCAAGGAGTTCAAACAGCATTCAATATCCGAGTTCTTCAAGAAGAACAGGCAGATGCTCGGGTATTCGGGGATGGTGAGGTCGCTTGTCACCGTAGTGCACGAGTATGTCACGAACTCGCTGGACGCATGCGAGGAGGCAGGCATACTTCCGGACATATCCGTCGGGATAACGGAGACGGGGGAGAACAGGTACAGCGTGAAGGTATCGGACAACGGGCCCGGCATACCCAAGGAGTATGTAGGGAGGGCCCTGGCCACCATACTGGCAGGGACGAAATTCCACAGGTATGTCCAGCAGAGGGGGCAGCAGGGCATCGGGGCTGCGGGATGCACCCTGTTCTCGCAGATAACGACAGGGAAACCGATACAGGTAAAGACATTCCCTCGCGGGAAGAAGAGGGCCTATTCATGCAGCATAGCGCTGGATACGATGAACAACAAGCCGATAGTCACAGACTATGCGGAGACCGACGAGGCGTTCAACGGGCTTGAGATAACCGGAGAATTCGGCGGAGTGAAGTACGAAAAGGGCGAGAGAGGGGTATACGAATACCTAAGGCGCACCGCGCTATCCAATCCGCACATCCAGATGAAGTTCGTAGGGCCCGACGGGGAGGAGAAGATTTTTGTCAGGGCGGTAGATACGGTCCCGGAGAGGCCGAAGCCGACGAGGCCGCACCCGCTTGGGCTGGCTGTGAATGACCTTATCGAGTTCGCCAAGGCGAGCAAGAGCAGGAAGCTCTCCGTCTTCCTTATGGAAACCTTCTCGAGGGTGTCGCAGGGGAAGGTGGAGGAGCTGAGGAAGATCGCGAAGGAGGTGGACCTGGAAAAGTCCCCGGACAAGATCACATGGGATGATTCGGAAAGGCTGATAAAGGCATTCAAGGAGGTCAGGTGGATATCCCCCGACCCAACATCCATGGTGACCATAGGAGAAGACCAGATAGGGGTGGCGCTCAAGAACATCCTGGCGCCGGAATTCATGCACATCACAGCGCGCAAGCCTGCCATATTTAGAGGAGGGATACCATTTGTCGTAGAAGCGGCAGTGGCATTCGGAGGATATGCGGGCAGGAAAGTAGACGAAGGATACGAAGGGAATATCATGAGGTTCGCGAACAGGGTTCCGCTCATGTTCGACAGCGGCAGCTGTGCCATAACCGAAGCGGTGAAGGGGATACAATGGAAGAGGTACGGCGTGGATATGGATAGCCAGCCAATCACGGTGTTCGTCAATGTCTCCTCGGTGCACATACCCTATTCGGGGGTCGGGAAGGAATCGATATCGCCGGAGGAGGAGATCGTCAATGAGATAAAGCTTGCAGTCATGGAGTCCGCGAGGGGGGTCCAGAGGTATGTCAGCGGGAAGAAGATGGCGAACAGCGAGACAAGCAGGTACAAGATGGTCATGGGGTATGCCAACCAGCTGGCCTCGGACCTCAGCACGCTTACGAAAGTGGACAGGGAGAAGATAAAGGGAATGCTGGAGGTGCTCGTCTCAAAGCATTACCCGAAGGCTAAAGGAAGCAGGGAGGAAGAGGTAGGGGAGGCAAAGGAAGAGGAAGGATAAATATTACCTCAGGACCTCGTGCGGGTTGTCGGAATCGACAAGCCTGACCTGGCCAGCCTCTATGTATAGCCTCAAGATCTCGGCTTCCGTCGTGTGCGATTTATATAGGTTATCCAAGAACGAGGCCATGGAGTAGTAGTTGAGGAAGGCGAGGAAGGTCCTCGAGTTTGGGTATATCGGAAGGTTGACGAACTTGCTCGTCTTAGAATAGATGACTATGTATATCCTCTCGCCCTGCAGCGTCGCGACGATGTCGGCCTGGGAGCTTGTGTCGAGATCCGTAAAGAGGTAGGTGTTCATGACGAGGTATATCCTGAGCTTCTTGAATATGGCGAGGTACTCTATGTCGTGGCCGCTCTGCTGCACCCATGCGGCGGGGGCGTAAAGGCTGTCTACCACGACGACATCCCCCTTCTCCGCCATCTGGTTCAGGATGAAATCGACGTTGTTGGAGGTGATGTTCACGGGTATGTTGTCATGGTGCACATTGTTGGAAACCCCGATCCTGTACTCGTTCTTCGAAAGCGGCATGTATTTCCAGTGGAAGTGCGAATTGAGCTTGTCGAACACCGAAATCAATTCATCCTCCTTGACGGAGATCTCAACCTTCTTCTGCTCGGCGAAAGAGGGGATGTCTATATAGAACTCGTCGGTGTTTGGGGACTTCACAAGGGTGGTTATCAGCAGGGTTATCAGCGCGACCACCGCCACCTCGATTATCTGCCTGTTCTGGGGGGTGAAGAAGGGGGGTATGGGGTTGACAACATTCACGGTATAGTTGTGCGAAAGCATCTCTATGGAGAATGGGACGGTGCCTGAGGAAATAGGGGTCCCGGGAGGGAGATCGTACACGATCGTCCCATTGGAAATGGTACCTGTCTGCTTGTAAAGCTTGTTCATGGTTATTGCATAATTTATCCCGGACACCGAGGAGTTGCTCGAGGAGATGTAGAACGAGAAATTCCCGTTCTTGAAATCCTTGACCACCGGGAGTATGTTTATGGCGCCGATGTGGAATGCGGTGGCCGAATAGGTGAAGTTGGTGAAGCTATCTAATATCGCGATATAGTTGCCGGGGCCCAAACCGAAAGGTATGTTTTTTATGAATGTGAAGTTTCCTTTGGCGTAGACATATGGCATCGGTATCAGCGTGATGAGCGTCATATTCGTGCTATAGATGCCGAGATGGGGCTCTATGGCTACAGGGGTCTGGGAGTTGGTGAAGATATCGGAGGTTATCGGGGTCTGCTGACCGGGGACAACAATGGAGGGCATCGAGATCGTGCCGTTGAAGACCGCATCCGGCGTATAATAAGAATAGTCGTATATGCTGTAGCTCGTGTTTATGTCGTAGCTGTCGTTCGTATATGCGGTTATCCTTCCGAACCCGCTATTGAGGTTGCCTGGCACGTTCGCCGCATAGGAGAGAGGTGGAGAGTTAAGCACTATGCCCACCCTTGAGGAAATCTCGAAGGCGTTGGAAGGTATGACCGTCACATTGCCGGAGGAGTATCTCGGGAGCCAAAATAGCTCGGAGACCGCCTTCGCTATGTCCGATGCCGCCTGCTTGGGCGATCCCCAGGAAGTGAGATAGTTGGAGAAGGCAACAACAGAACCGTTCGAGATAGAGGCATAGGTGATGTCGCCGTACATCGTCTTTCGGACCGACGTAGGGGTGATGGATATGCCACGGGAAAAGAAGGTAAATGTCGGGCTGTCGAAATAGAAGCCGTTCGTCAGGTTCGTCTGGAGGGAATTGACGCACTTGTAGCAGGTCTTCAGATACGATGGCATGTTTGGAGTATCCGTGATTATGGAACCCTGAAGCAGCATATGGGAGAAATTGCGCCCCACGTAAATTATGGAGGTCCCCTTGTCGAGAAGATATCCGATGACCGTGGTATTCGTGTAGTTCCTAGCCACCGTGGCGTTTGCGGCCGCGGAAGTGGTCGTGTTCGGCAAGGTGGTGGAGTTTGGAGACGATGCAACAGGGGGGAAGGAGGTGGCGTTCATCCTGGAGAACATCTCCGCTGGCATCACCCCGTTAAGCACTATCAATATCGAATTGTCGGGGAGGTCGGTCAGATTCGAAATGGGAAGTATCGAAACGTCTGAAGCGTTCTGAACCACACCATACCTTGCGATGTCGGACCTTATCAGGTCCGTCGTGGAGGAGACGAAGCCGCACTGATAGCAGTCGTTGCTGGCGTTGAGTATGTATATGCTCCGGGGGATCTGCCGCGAGAATATCGTGTCGTTTACATAAAGCTGGGTGACATTCTTCAGGTTATACCCCAACAGGGCGTAGGGCAGCACGTAGCTCCCGTTGTCGTAGAAGAGGTTGTCCTGGTTTATTGGGTGGATGGATATCCGAGGGTTGGTAAGATATATGACCCTGTGCACCTGGTGGCCCCTGGTGAGGGCCACATACTCCGAGAATGCTGCGACCAGGATGAGCAGCGCTACCAGGACGGCCGCCGCGATTTTTATCTTCCCATACATCCCCTTATCCATGTCTATACACTGGCCTCAGATTTTCCCTACGGCCCCTCGGCGCCAGGCTCCTTGACCTTGAAGAGCTTCATGAAGAGCTTTGTGAGTTTGTTCGTCTCGCCGTGGAGATGCTTGATTATCGCATAGACCCTGATGTACCGTATCCGCTTGTTTATCAAGACCTTGTATTCCATGACATCCACTATCCCCTCAACTCGAGGTACCCGAGTGACTCCATCTTGTTGAGTATCTGCTCGACGCGCGTCGCAGAAAGCTTGTAGTTCTTGGCGAAGGCCTCCAGATCTATCGTGCTGTTGTGCGAATCCAGCCAGTCCTGCACCATGACCATGAGCGATTCGTCGCTGTACTTCTCAAGCACCTCGAGCTTCGCCTTCAGCTCGTCGTTCTCCTTGCTGAGCTGCGCGGTCTTCACCGTGAGGGTCCTAGTAGATGCCGAGAGCTCTATGTTAAGCCTCTTGATGTTCCTGTATTCGGTAGCCAGGGAGTCGTAATTGTTGAAAAGGGAGCTGTAGCTCTGGGATATCGACCCTACAACCTCCTCTATCGAAGAATCCAGGTATTGGAAGAGCTCCTTGTTGTCCGGCGTAAAGAGGTCGACTATCAGCGACATTATGTTTAGTATGTTCTTGAGCACTGTGAGTTTTCGCATCTTCTCGCTCGTGCCTAGCGCCGTTGAATATTGCACGGATATGCCGTCTGCCCTTATCTGGACGATGTAGAATATGTATGGGTTCTTCTGTATGTCCCTGCTCTCCACCCTCACTGCCGTGACCTGGGCATCCTCCTTCTTCGTGGAGAATATCTGCAGGCCGGATATCCTGTTATATACCTCGTCGAGCGTGCCGGAAAGCTTGCCGCTGACCTTTATCTCGTCTAGCTTTGGTTCGATCCTTTGCGTCTCTTCCGGCACACCAATCACACATGCTTGAACAACATTATGAACAACAATGATATGAAAGAACAAACTTGTGACATCCTCTCCCAACTGAAGGTTGGGAGCTTCCAGAGTGGCTATGATTGGTCGTCATGATGCCACCCGTATGGTTCCTGCTTCTTCGGCAACCGCCCTCCTTGCGGAAGGTCTTACGTCGTCTCCACAGGCTTGACTTCCCGAATGTCCTTCGGTAGCTCGTTCGAGTACATTTACACTTGAATTGATGTCCCTGTCCTTTCTCATACCGCACTTCTCGCAGATGAATGTCCTTTGCGATATTGGCATTCTTTGCACGTTCCCGCAATTACTGCAAGTCATCGTGGTATATTGGGGGTTTACCGCAACCGCTGCGCAACCAGCACTTTCAGCCTTGTATTGCAGCATTTGAGTAAAGTTTCCCCAAGAGCATTCACTTATTGACTTTGCATATCTTCGGTTTTTCACCATGTTCGGTATTTCCAAATCTTCATATGCGATGAACGAGTATGAATGGACAAGATTGCATGAAAGTTTGTGAAGGCAATCCTGCCTTATTCTTGCGATGTGCTCCGAGTATCTTGCGAATCTTATTACCGCCCTCTTTCTGTTGCGGGAGCCTTTTCTCTTTCTTGAGACATTCTGTTGCAGAAGCCTTGAGCGGTTTCTCTGGTGCTTTGTTATCTTTACGTTCTGATGAATTGTGTTATCTGAAAGTGCAACATATTGGCTTATGCCTAAATCAATACCTGCCTTTGGTTTATTGTTTGATATGAATGGTTTATCTTCCTTTTCAACAGCAATCGTGATATACCATTCCTGCGACTTTGTCTTTTTTATCGTGAGTGTCTTTGTCTTGCCCTCTATATCCCTGTGATTAACGAAGTTTATACTGCCTATCTTTGAGAGTTCGGCGTTCTTCTTTTCTATCCTGAAACCTTTTGTTTGGGGATATGTAAGCGAAGATACGAAGTTTTTGTATCGTGGAAAACCCACTTTTACGTTCTTTCCCTGTTTCTTCGCCTTGCACCTTCTGAAAAAGTGCCTGTAAGCATCAGATATCCTTTTTGAGACGTTCTGTAAGACCTGCGAATGCAATTCTGCGAATTCTGGCCTTTCTTTCTTTGTCTGCGTAATCCAGACATTCATCCTATATTCCGTCAGGGTCTTTCCTGTTTCTCTGTAGTATTCTTTTGATTTTTCAAGAAGCAGATTATAGAGTTCCTTTGAAAGGAGCATCTGCCGATTAAGTGTTGCCTTCTGTTCCTTTGAAGGATATGCACGATACTTATATGCAGTTTTCATGACGACCATATCCATTATACTATTAAGAGTTATATACTTTTTGTTTCCACATTCGCTTTCATCCCCTATCTAAAAGATAGGAGTTTTCCCGCTATGCATTTATAAATCATATCGCCTCCTGGGACCAGCCGGTTTGATGCCGGAAATGGAAGGCGCCTTCACCTCTTTCCCTTCTGCTGCTTCCTGGCCTCCAGGCCGGGGGCGTAGCTGAGCAGCGAAAGGAGGTACATCAGCAGGATTATGAATGCCCCGAAAACGACGGACCATGGCGATAGCGAGGAGATTACGAGCACGATTGCAAAGACCGCGCCGAGGATGAGGTAGGTAGCCCGCCTCTTCTCGAACGTCTCCCTCATCTTGGAGTACTTCGGATAGTCCTCCTTGCATACCGTAAGCCTGTAGTTGCTGGTTTTCTTGGCGAACCTCTTCTTGAACGCCCTTATCGTCTCTATCACCATGTCGTCAGCCACAGGCAGCCCGTCCCTCGCCTTTCCGCACACTATGCATCTATTCTCCCTCATGCGAACCACATCAAAACTCAATCGACACGCTGTATATCCTTCCGGTCTCGGACATTATCCTGTTCTCGTCCACCGCCTCCATGGACCTGCTTATCGTCACATCGTCTATGCCGAACCTGCGCAGCACCTCTGTCACTTTGTCCCTGTCGAGCCCGATCCTGTCGAGCATGGCTATGAAGGTCACCACGTTTATATGCCTGTGCGCCTTCTCCAGGTTCCCAAGGAGGTTCTCTATGTTCTTGTCGCTCACGTTGAAGGAGACGAGAATGTGCCTTATCTCCATCCTTCCCAGCGCGAACGTGGATATGTTAGCCATCATTGTTCACCGCTTCCTGAGACTATCCTAGTAATAAGGACATCGGAAAGCCCGATCCTCCTGAGCAGCTCGATGATGTGGGAGACCTCCGCCCCGTGCTGCCTCATCATCGTGACGAAGTCCAGTATCTTCACTGTCCTCTCCTTCTCGTCCATGTACGCGATGATGGCGTTTATCTCGCTGTCCTTTATGTTGTACTCTATCAGCAGGTTCTTGAGCTCCTCCCTCTCGAACTGGTACTCCCTCTGCACCACGGTGGAAGTAATCTCGCTCTGTACAAGCACGTCGGAGAAATCAAGGGTGTATATGTGCAGTGGCTCCTCCCCCTTCACGCGCTCCAGTATGAAGGTCTCGGGGAACTTCAAGGTCGTCTGGAAGGCCATGACCACGGCGGCTTGGCCGACGCCGAATTCGCTAATCTCTGACTTTATATAATTGGAGAAGTTGAGCGACCCCTGAAGGTAATCCATGAACTTCTCGAACTTGACCCTGAGTATGAATGTCGTCCCAACGTTGGAGAATATCGCCTCGTTTATGTCGGTAGGGTTCTGCGAGGCCACGAGCAATGCGAACTGGTACTTCCTCCCCTCCCTCACTATGGTCACCGCGTCGCTCTTGCCGTCGCTGGCGACCTTCCACGCCTCGTCAAGGACGACGATCGTTTTGAGCCCCTTGGATTCCATCGCCCCCTCGCTCCTCATCTTCTCTTTCAGCGTCTGCAGTATGAACAGGGCCGCCATCGCCCTGAACTTGTCGTCTGCAAGCCCGGAGAGGTCGATGTCGACGAGCCCGGAGCTGGCGAGCTTGCCTATGTCCAGCGTGCTCTTTCTCGCAAAGTAGTCCTCCCCCTCCCTGGCGAACTGCCTCAGCCTGTATATCGTGTTCTCGAGCTCGGCAGGATACTGGTAGGTCCCCTCCTGCAGGTGCTCCTGCAGCAAGGCGATCGTGTCCTTGAGCGTCGGGGCATCCTTGCCGGGGGGAGGGATGTCGGAGGTGGAGAAGCCGGCATTGAGGTATGACTGCTCTATCGCCTCCTCGGTGAGCCTCCTCTGCTCTGGGTACTCGGTTATGTCGGTCAATATCTCAAGGGAGGTGATTATCTGCTTTGTCCTGTCCAGCGGCCTCATGCCGGAGAGGTCCATTATGTTCATGTAGTCCCCCTTCGCCAGCGATATGACCGTCCCGCCGCTCTGGTTGACCCATGACTTGTATTCGCCGGCCCAGTCGATTATGACGGCGTTGGAGTTCCAGACATAGCTTGCACGCAGGAGGAAGGTCTTGACGAAATAGCTCTTGCCGGATCCGCTTATCCCGACCACCGAGATGTGCGGGTTGGTGAGGTTGAGGTAGGACCATGTGAAAGGGACCCTGAACAGCTTGGTTATCCCGATGAATATCGACTGTATCGGATCATTGAGGAGCGCGCTGACAGGGGGCTCCGGCGGGCGCGACATGAATGCCCTTTTCCCGATCTCGTTGCTCATTATGTGCTGGAATTTTATCATTGTCATAATGCACCACCAAGACTTGCCACGCAAGATTTTTATCCCTGCTGGCTGAAGAGGGAGGCGATGTCCGACGCATCCACCGGCAGCAGGAAATTGAAGTTGAAAAGAGTGTATATCTCCCGGCCCTGGACCCGTTCAAGGGAGAGGTCGAATGAGGTGAAGGCTATCTGGAGCTGGTTTATCTGGGTGGTGAGCATGTCCACGGCCGCCTTCTCGCTCACCCCGTACGCTGTGGTCTCCATGTACATCAGGGTCGATATGGGCTTCTCGCCCTGCGATATCCTGTCGAGCTGCGCCTGGGTTATCCTCATCTTCCTGTTTATGTCTATCATTACAGACTCCGATGTGCCGCCGGACTGCTGCGCGCGAGAAAGCTGGAACTCCTGGTAGGACCTCTTCCCCTCTATCTCCTCCCTCACCTTCTGGACGTCCCTCGATGCGGAGACGACATGGAACTTGAACGGGAAGGTTATGGCCCTTATCGCCCTCTCCCACCGCTCGGACGCCTGGACGAGCTGGTCGCCGACGTTCTCCTCCACGAACTCCTCCTTGAAGGTGAATGCGAATATGTTCGCCGTGACGTACCCCGTGGCGTAGAATATGCCTCCTGCGTTCTTGACTATCGCGCTCTGATCGGAGATTATCTTGTACCCGCCGGCGGGCTGGAAGGTTATGCCGAGGAGCTTGGTGACTGCCGGGAACACGACGTAGTCCGACCAGTTTATCATCGCCAGCATGGCCATCGTGAAGACCGCCATCGCGATGACGACGATGGAGACAGCCTTGAAGGCTGAGGCCATGACTATGGCCATTAGCGCCACGACATATGTGATTGTCAGGTATACGACCTCCTCCTCGTCCATCTATGCCACCTCCTCATTGAGCACGTTCTTGTTTATCTGCTCCGTTATCGTGGACAACGGTATCAGGTATTCGGGCTCTATGAACTTCAATATCGCATTGCCGGTGACTATTGAGGGAGTGACCCCCAGGGTCGACGCTATGCCGGCCATCAGCTCGCTAGCCTTCTGCTGCGCCAGAGCTATGGCCTCATATTCCTTGAACCCTTTGCCCGTGACGCTCGCGTACGAGGCGAGCTCGAAGGATGAGGCAGAGGTCATGCTGTCCAGCATGTTCCTCCACATGGCGAGCTCCCCGTGGACCCTCTCCGCCTCCTTGCCCCCGGCATTGTCCTGGGACATCTTTATCTCTTTGTTCTCAATGTTGGTTATCGTATCCCTCAATTTCGCTATGTATGAGTCCTTGTTCATGATGTACATCTCAGTGGTGAAACGCACAGGGCTCTTGCTCAGCCCGAGGAGCCTGCTTATCTGCATGGAGAAGTTCATCTTTTCCTCTGGATTCATCTCCGTGGAAGACTTGTATATCGGTATGCTCACGTAAACGGTCGCTATGTACTCCTCACCCTCCTTTCTCAGGGTGGAATCCCCTGTCGACGAAAGCCAGTAGGCCGCCTCCTCGGTGAGGACTATCTCCTTCTTCCTCTGCTTCAGGATAGGCAGCAGCATGTACGTGTAGAACCTGGACGAAAGGGCAAGCATGTCGAATAGCATCGCTAGCGCGACCAGGATAAGCCTCAGGACATCGCCGATGGCGCTGGGGGGGATCGCGACAGCCGCTATCAGCAGCGCGAAGGAGAGTCCGAAGAACAGGAAAAATATCATCATCTTTGTCTGCATGGGCATCAATCGATGATTTATCCCATTAAAAGCTTTAATATATTGAGCCCCAAAATAGGGAAAAGCATAAAATGGCGATTTTGCGGGATTCAAGCTGATGCTGGCACCGATGGAGGGAGTGACCGATAACGCATTCCGCACGCTCTGCTACAGGAACGGCGCCGACCTGACATTCACCGAGATGGCCAGAGTGGACAACCTGTCGAGGCTGAAGAGGGGGGAGCTTGAAAAGATAACCATCACAAACAAGACACCCACCCAAATCCAGATCGCAGGTGCGAAAATAAGCGAATACGAAAAGTTTCTCAGAGGATTTAAAGCTGTTGAGGGGTTCATGGGATTCAACCTGAACTTGGGCTGTCCCTCCCCGGCATATATAAGGCAAGGGCTTGGCGCAGCTATGATAAAACGGGTATCGAGGGTGAATGATATCGTAAGATTGATCAACAGGTCGGGCTTTGAATGTTCGGTGAAGCTCCGCCTGGGGCTGAACGGATATGAAAAGGGAAAGGGGATATACCTCAACCTGATAGAAGGAGTCGACGCCTCCTTCTTCGTGGTGCATGCAAGGACAGCCAAGCAGACAGGGAGGGATCCTGCGGATTTTTCGGTATATGCGAAATGCGTCGATACAGGAAAGAGGATTGTCGCGAATGGAGATGTCAAAACAAAAAAACAGGCGGAGGAACTGGAAGGTATCGGGTTGTACGGCGCGATGATCGGACGTGCAGCAATAGATAATCCAGGAATTTTCAACGAATTGAGGGTGCGGGATTGTTCGTAGAGATTGAAACACCTTATTCCGCCCCCCACCATGGGCGGCTGCTGGCAATTCATCTCGCCGCCAAAGCATGTCTACCATTATCGGAATTAAACGACTCCCCAGTTTGCCGTGCATGGCGTTTGCCCCCGAATGCTGATGCCAGGGCGGCTATTGCCGACATGATTGCCGCTATTATCAACACGTAATGCATACCCTGCAGGAACGGTTGCGCAATCAGGTTGGGAAAGAAAAAATTGCCGGTTATTACGGTAAGGTTCGCTTTTGGTATGCTCTGTGCCACATTCTGCGGCAATAACGTCTGCATGGGATTGTATCCAAGCAAGGCTGCAAACAATGCGGACGTGGGAGGAAGCCTTGAGATCGCCTGCGCGGCGGCGGCAGGGACGCTTTGCGACACCAGACCTTTATACAGGGCACCAGGAAGCCCGAAACTAAAACCAACGATAAGCAAACTGAAAAATACCACCATGCTAAACATGAATGACATGTTGGTAAATGTCGCCCTGATCCCAGAGGTGGCGCCTCGTTGCTCAGGGGGAACAGCATTCATAACGGACGTTGTATTCGGCGCAGTAAACATTCCCTGTCCCAAACCCAGGATGAATATTATTAGGGCAAAGACAGGATAGTTGAAGTCGACAGGGAGAGCCGCAAGGAAAAGGAAACCGACCACGCTAATCACCATCCCGGCGGTAGAGAACAGTCTTGTGCCGTACTTGTCAGATAGATGTCCCGATATCGGCCCCAGCGCAAGGAACCCCAGAAGAAGCGGGACCATGTCCAGTCCCGCCCGAAGGGGCGTATGGATAAAGTTCACCCCATGCAACGGAAGCCAGATTCCTTGGAGCCAGATGATAAGCATAAACTGCAAACCCCCCCTGGCTATACCTGCAAGGAACAAACTTAAGATCCCGGCTGAAAATGCCCTGATCTTGAAAAGGGTCAGGTCGAACATCGGATCCTTGACCTTTAGTTCCACTAAAATAAACGCCATAAGGAGCAACAGCCCGAGGAGGATGCCCCCAACCACGTAAGGGCTCGACCAACCGGTATTGTTCGCCCCGTAGGGCAGCAGGCCATAAGTCATGGAGAGCAATAATAAGGCAAGGGCAAGCGCGAAAGTTATGTTTCCGAATATGTCTATCTTCTGGACTTTCTTTATGGTGGCTACTTCCTTCAATGCAAGGTACGCCCACACGGCACCTATAATGCCTATAGGTACGCTTATCAAAAATATTAGGTGCCAGTCTATCGCGGATAAGATGCCGCCTATTATCAGTCCAAGAAGGCTGCCCACAATGGCTGCAATCTGATTTATGCCCATCGCCGTGCCCCGTTGTTTTTTGGGAAATGCATCGGTAATTATCGCAGTGCCATTTGCAAAAAGGAAACCACCGCCGAAACCCTGGATCAACCTGAATATTATCAGCATCATAACTGCGGTGGTCCCGGTAAATACATATGAAACCACATAAAGCAAAGTGGAACCTATGGCGAATATTGCAAATCCCAGGTTGTAAAGCCTGACCCTGCCGAATATGTCGGATAGCCTTCCTATACTAACGACAACCACGGATGACATTATGATATATCCGAGAAGCAGCCATAAGAGCAGAGTTACGTTGCCGGGAGTAAGCGGATTTACGCCAAGGCCGTTGAATATCGCGGGAAGCGATATTATCAATATCGAGCTGTCTATAGTCGCCATCAATACCCCAAGCGTGGTATTTGACAGCGCTATCCATTTATAGTGCGGTCCTAGCTTCGATTCGCGTTTTTGCTCTTCTATATCATACTCTGCGGGGCTCTCATAAGTTTTTACCATTGTAGGTGCACCTATCCTGAATGATTACCTACAAATTCTCCGAAAAGAACCCCAATACGAGCCGCCATGCGTCCTCGGCGGCCTCCCTGTTGTAATGGGTCTGCCTCGTATCGTTGAAAAACGCGTGGTATGCCCCGGGATACATCTTTATCGTAAAGTTCTTCTTGTACGCGACAAGCGCCTTGACCAATTCGTCCACCTTAGAATTTATCCTCGTATCTTCCCCACCGTAAAGGGCCATGATTGCGCCCTTGATGTTTTTGACTTTGTCCACCGGCTCCGGATTCTCCCCGTAAAAAATAACAGAGGCATCGGTCTTACCCGTACATGCCAAATTTACCGACATGCCTCCGCCGAAGCAAAATCCAACGCTCCCTATCCTGCCGTTTACTTTATCGAGAGAATTAAGATGGTCCACAGCATAGGACAGGTAATCTGTGAGAAGGTCTGTCGGCCTGTTTAGAAAGAGGGTGGCGTATACCCCGGCAATTGCCTTTCTCTTCTTGTCGTCAAGTTTTCCAAGTTCCAATGCCCTGTAATTATCATCTCTCTGCTTATCCACCGGTATTGACATCATGAACCCCATTGTCTCCTTTATGCTTTCCGGCGCCAGGATTGGCGACAGCTGTCTGCTTGAGAATAGATGAGGGGCTAGAACCACATACCCTTCCGCAGCCAACCTGCCAGCAACATCTCTTATATGTCCGTCGAGCCCGAAAATTTCGTGTATGAGAACGATGCCAGGGTATTTGCCGTCTGTGTCGGGCCATGCGATATGGCAGGAGACCTCGTCACCCCTAACATTATATTTTGTTTCCTCCGATTTAACATTCAATTTTTTACCAACAATGCCCATCACACCACCAAGAAGATCGCTTCCACCATAATTACACCGCAGATAAGCTTATATAGATATAGTTTAAATCTACACTATTAATGGTAATCAATTGATAGAAAAAAACTTCCTGACAAAGGACATGAAAAAAATCATGATAAAAGTGAAGATACTCAAGTTGATTGGGTCGAAAAGAACGTACTCGTATGCGATAACCAAAGAGATCGCGCAAAGCAAGCACATGGCCAGATTTTTTAACGGAAAGGGCGCAGTCAAGGATGAAGTATATAATACGATCAACGCACTTGAGAAATCGGGCTACATTAGGTTAGTAAAACAACCGAAATCGGGGAGGGTTACGAATTATTATGCCATAACCAAGGAGGGTAAATCCGTTTTAGACGATACAAAGAAGGTTTTTGCGTCTAGCATGAAGGAGATTTCCAAGATATTCAAGTAGCACATATAGGAACGGGTATTGATTTTTATGGATACGGTTATCGTAAAGGGGCTGTCCAAGGACTACGGAAAGGAAAGGGCCGTGGACAAAATCTCGTTCAGTGTCAAGGCAGGAGAGATATTTGGCCTCCTCGGGCCAAACGGGGCGGGAAAGACAACGACGATCAAGATGCTTACAACACTTTTACCGCCCACGGGGGGGAATGCCACAGTTGCGGGGTTCGACATAAAAGAGGGTCAGAACGACGTAAGGAAAAACATAGGGATAGTTTTTCAAGACCCTTCACTAGATGATGAATTGACAGGGAGGGAAAATCTTGAATTCCATGCGATACTCTACAAGATCGGGAAGGAAAAAAGGGCCAAGAAGATAGCCGAGGTGCTAAAACTCGTAGAGCTAGAGGATAAGGCAGACGTATTTGTAAAAAATTATTCCGGAGGGATGAAGAGGAGATTGGAGATAGGGCGCGGGCTAGTGCATGAACCCAGAATCCTATTCCTGGACGAGCCCACAATAGGGCTCGACCCCCAAACAAGAAGGCATATTTGGGACTATATCAAAAAACTCAACGAAACAAAGAAGACAACACTGATACTGACGACCCATTACATCGAGGAGGCGGACTACCTGTGCAACCGCGTGGCATTCGTAGATCATGGGAAGATAGTGGCATTAGATACCCCCAAGGCATTGAAGGACAAACTCGGAGGCGATGTCATTTCCCTCCAGGTCGACGGAGAGGGGGACAATGTCGCATTTGTCAAGTCTCTGAAGGTCCTGAAAGGGGTGAAGACAATATTGAAACACGATGATTTCATCGACCTGACCGTCGGGGAAGGGGAAAGGAGGATTCCGGAGATCATCGTTTTGGCAGAGAAGCACAAAGCCAAGATAACTTCAGTCAATCTGCACAAACCAAGCCTTGAGGACGTATTCATACATTATACTGGCAAGAAGATAAGGGAGGAAACAGGGAATGCAAAGGACAACATGAGGGCCATAAGGAGCAGGTTCAGCAGGAGATGAGATGGATACGAATACGATATATGTCCTGTGGCTTAGGGACATGAAGAGGTTCATAAGAGCCAGATCCAGGATAATAGGGATGTTAATGATGCCTATTTTCTTCCTGCTCGGGTTGGGGCTTGGGCTTGGAAGTCTGATACACCTGGGCACAGGGGGCAGTTATTTCGATTTCATTGTGCCTGGTATAATAGGCATGTCCCTTCTCTTCACTTCGGTATTTACAGGATCGGCGGTGCTGTGGGACAGGCAGTTCGGGTTCCTGAAGGAGATACTTGTCACCCCAAACTCGAGGACGTCGATTGTTGTTGGCAGGATTGCGGGAGGTGGCACTACGGCGATACTGCAGAGCATACTTGTGATCGCAATCGCCATGATTATAGGATTTAAAATAAACCTGACCCAATACACGATCCTTGCTGTGGTGTTCATGGCCTTGATAGCCGCGACGTTCATCGGGCTTGGCCTGACACTCGGGTCTTTGATAAACGACTTCCAAGGGTTCCAGCTGGTTACAAGCTTCTTCACCATGCCGTTGTTCTTCCTGTCGGACAGTATTTTCCCCGTAACCTCCCTCCCGGCATTCGTGAAATACGTGATATACCTGAATCCATTGACATATGGAGTCGACGGGCTAAGGAATACATTGCTCGGCGCGGGGACATTCCCGATAGGGACAGATCTGCTTGCGATGGCAATTTCGACAACGATAATGGTATATATCGCTGTTTATGCATTCAACAGGACAGATGTCGGATAATGGAAATAGATTACTAGGGGCGAAAATAACAAACCAGCCCTTTCGCATGGCGGAGAGAGCTACATCTGGGAAAGTATTTCCAGCACGTCTATTACCTCTTTTGCATGCCCTTTGGGATCGACTTTGTCGAACGCCTTGATTATCTTTCCCTCCCTGTTTATTATGAATGTCTTCCTCAATGTGCCGGTCCCGAAAATTCCCCTGTCGCCATATGCCCCATATTCTTTTATTGTCTTGCTGTCCGTGTCCGCCAGTAGGAGGAACTTGAGCCCGTGTCCGGCTATGAACTTTTCATGTGACTTCAGGTCGTCCTTGCTTATCCCTACGACCTCGCCCCCCAACTCCCGTATCCTGTCTATCTTGTTGTTGAACTCGTTAGCCTCCATCGTGCAACCGGGAGTGTTGTCCTTCGGGTAAAAATAGAGCACAAGGTACCTGTCCTTGAACTCCCCTAGAGTATGCTCCTTCCCGTCTGAACCGCTAAGCCTGAAGTCCGGTGCCTTGTCTTCTATCCCAACCATATATATGCACCAAAATAGTACATCCAGTTAGGGATTGCGGCATACTGCATAAATATTGTGCTGCATGACAAAAGTACTATAGTAAATAATCGCAGGCGGCGGCATGGGCGACGGATTCATAGGGATGCTCTCAGGGATCTTCTCCAAAAAGCGGAAGGTGCTGATCACATCGGTCAACATAAGCTGGAAGGGGACGAGCCACCAGCTCGGCGGAATAGCCGTAAAAGGGAACAGCGCATCCATTGATATCCCCTTTTCCAACCACAACCCAGAAAACGGTGCCGATCTCCCGCAGATGCCTATGGAGAGAGTGACAGGAATCGACGTTGACCCTCCGTTCGTGCTGCATTCTGTCACCCCGGCCCCCCCGACATCGATAGGGCAGGAAAGGATAATTTTCAGGCTCGAGGTCGGCGTACCCGGATATTCGTTTAGCGGCCCCCTCAATGTCCATTTCGCATCGGCGAAGTCGGTAAGCATAGAGATAAACAGGATGACCCTGCGTCCGTTCGGCAAAGCCCCGGAGACGATGGACGACCGGAGGATAATAAGGGAGGAAAGGGGCAAGGAGTTTGAATTCGCCGTGAGAATCCCTGCCTGGATAGACGGGAAGCAGGTAGGTTCGGTGAGAATCTCCCCGCCGTTCGACCAGAAAGAGGGAGGGCGGGTGCCATTCAGCATGGAGGGTAGTGAGATGAGGCTCACACTCAAGGCTCCAGAGTTCAACTACTCGGGCCCCATGGAGATAGAGCTGGATGGAAAAAAGGAGCCGGAAGAAGCGGGCAAGGAAAAGGGGGAAAAGTTACCGCCATAGAAAAAGAGGGCGCAATGCCAAGAGATTACGGCTTCACTTCCCCTTGCCGAAAAGGATTATGGCGGCGATGAGCGCCTCCAGCTGTATCCTTTCGTTGGCGCCCTCGACGATCCTGAAATTGCATTCCCCTATCTCCTTTATTATGTTCATCTTCACGCGTTCGTCGACATCCATGTTGCTGGCCTCCCTGTAGCATTGGAGCAGCAGGTCTTCCGCCTCCATGCCGTGCCGTATCATGAGGTTGTCCAGCTCCTCCCTCGCCCTGTTGAACTCGCCGCCCACGGCATATCTCAGCATGGTGACGACCTCGCGCGGCCTCGCCTTCGAGGCGACGTCGTATATGCTCGCCTCCGTTATCTCCGTGCTCTGCATGGCCGCGCTCTGAAGTATGTTCGTGAGCTTCCTGAGATCCCCGTCTGCCACGTATATCAATGCGTCAACCGCCTTGTCGTCGATTTTCAGCTGCTCGCCATCTACGACCCTCCTTATGTACTTCTTCATGTCTTCTTCCCTGAGCGGCTTGAACCTGAATACGACGCACCTGCTCTGTATAGGCTCTATAATCTTGCTTGCGTAGTTGGCGCTCAATATGAACCTCGTTTCTGCGGAGAACCTCTCCATCGTCCTCCTCAGAGCATGCTGCGCCTCCGACGTCAGCGAATCCGCCTCGTCGAGGAATATCATCTTTATCGGTATGTTTGCCAGCGATATGATCCTTGCGAACTCCTTCACCTCGCCCCTTATGACGTCGATCCCGCGCGAATCGCTGGCGTTGAGCTCCTTGAAGGCGCTCCCCAGCCTGTCCTTGTAAAGGTCCTTCGCCATCGCTATAGCGCAGGTCGTCTTCCCTATCCCCGCGCTTCCGGCGAAGATCATGCTCGGGAAGTTCCCCCTTCCGACAAAGGATTTGAGCCTCTCCACTATGAGGGGCTGGCCAATCACGTCGTCTAGGCAAGATGGCCTGTATTTCTCCGTCCAAGGTAGGTCAAGCACTTGCATCTAATCACGCACCCGGGCATAAGCTTTAAAGATTATTGAAGCCAATAAACCATCGGAGCAGTTTTGCCGGCGCATATTTGGCACGTCGGACAGTATAATATCAACCTCAAGAATAAAATACCTGCCGCCCATACCTCCGCCAGCGCG
>JAKARM010000029.1 GCA_021822165.1 Microcaldota archaeon
TGGCATAAAAAAGCGTAGCTTCCAGCCTTTATCATTTTTGGAGGGTGTAACGGCGATGAGATTTTGGACAAAGGAGAACGGGCGCATGGCTGACATCCCGTTTGCGCCAATCACTATAGGGGACAGGAAAATCGAGGTGGCGATGGAATGGGTAAAGGGCAAAAGCATGACGGCAAGGCTGAAAAACGGGCGGATCCAGATCAGGATCCCGCAGCATCTTGGTAAAAATGCCGCACTTCCGCACGCCGATATGCTGTTGGGCAGGTTAACGAAAAGGATACTGAAGGATCCGGAAAGGTATCTAGGCAGAAAGATAAAGAGGCTTGTCTTTAAGGGCCCTGGAAGACTGACCCTGATGGGTAGGCCGCTGGAGATAACCATCGAGGAAAGCGGCAGATTGCACAAGAGAGCAAAGATATGGGGAGAGAATGGGGCGATAAAGGTAATACTCCCAAAAACAGGGGAATCAGAACCCGACCTGGAGGGATGGTCTCCATCGATCAGCCGGTTCATTATCGCGAAATCCATCCGGGAGCTGGAAGGAAGGGTAAATGATATTAATTCCAACCACTACCGCAGCAGGATAGGGAGCGTGAAAATAAAGGACATATACAGCAGGTGGGGGTCCTGCAAGATACCGGCCAACGACCTCGTTTTCAACTTCAAGCTGCTTTTCATGCCTTTGGGGGTATTGGATTACGTGATAGCGCATGAGCTTGCCCATACGAAGGTAAAAAACCACGGCAAAAGGTTTTGGGAGACCGTCAAGGAGGCATCTCCGGACTATGCCAAGCATAGGAGATGGCTCAGGCTGGAATCAGAAAAATTCCTGGAAGGGCAGGGATTTTGATCCCGCCAGATGGCGAAGGACAGCATTTATACGCCTTTGCTGGTTAACCTATTTGGATGGAAAGTTCAACCAGGCGTTTGGATGGCCGGCTACGAGATAAGCGGGAATAAAACAGGGCTCTTCTGCATAATAGGCATGCCCGGAAGGCATTCCCTCTCCCCGGCCATGCACAATGCGGGGTTCAAAAAGCTCGGGATCGACGCGGTATTCCTTGCGTTCGACGTCCCGAAAGAAAAGCTGAAGAGCGCTGTAGAAGGCATGAGGGCATACGGGATGAAGGGAATGACCCTTACCAGCCCCCACAAACTAGAGGTCATGAAATATATAGATGGGATAGACCCTACCGCAAAGAGGATAGGGGCCGTCAACACCCTCGTCAACACCGACGGCTCCATAAAAGGATACAATACCGATGCAGCCGGGTTTTACGAATCGATAAGGGCCACCGCGAGATTGGAGGGACGGAAATTCGTGATTATAGGGGCCGGAGGGGCGGCCAGGGCATTCTCATTCGCAATAGCCGAAAAGGTCCGCAACCCTTCGATCGCCATACTCAACAGGCATCCGGAGAAGGCGAAAAGGCTCGCCGCGGAGATTAGGGGATTCGCAGACTTGGACATCACCTCGGGAGGGCTCGATGCGAAAGGGATGGAAAAAGCAATGGATAATGCTTATCTAATAGCCAACGCGACGAACATCACCTTGGAGAATTCCAAAGAAACGCCAGTGCCGAAGAGATTCTTGAAAAGAGGGATGGTTGTCTTCGATGCGAACTACGTCCCTCTTGAAAACAGGCTGCTAGTGGATGCCAAATCCGTAGGGTGCCGGACAATATCCGGACTTGACCTGCTTCTGTACCAAGGGCTCGCCGCCTTCAGGCTTTTCACTGGGAAAACAGCCCCGGTGGAAGAGATGAGGAAGGCCCTCCTGGCAGCTAATTCCCGAAAAGATAAAGATAGCGGATGAGGTAGCCACGCGCAGCGCGCACATCCAGGAGTCACCTCCTCTGCAGCAGATAGTAGTAGAGCAGCAAGGACATATTGGCCCCGTTTGTCGTTACCTCTGGGCCAAGGTCCGAATAACCATTTACGGAGAAAGCGCCCGAAACATTGACTTCTGCCTCTATCTTCCTGTTAAGCCCTTTCTTCACCAATGCGCTTTTAAAGAATTTTTCTGGTGCAAAATCATACGGCAAGAGCACGTCCCTATTTGATTTTTTAGCGAATTCCAGCAGCATATCTATCCACCCGCCGTTCTCCCTGGAAAAGTTATATGGTGGGTTTTGATAAAATGGCGAATGGACGACGAAACCCCTGTCGCTCTCGATGAGCGAGACCCTGCCCACCACGGGCCCTCTCTTCCCTTCGCCCTTGACAGCGAATATTGTAACGTTGTTTGCATCGAATGCTCTTGCCACTGCGCCATAGCTGAATGCGCCGTTCTTGATATCCAGGCAGGACTGGAACCATACCCCCATGCGCATGTTCATTATGGGGTCGCCCGAGGCGAAAAAGGTTATCGTGGTGCCATCCATCGCCGCACGCACTATGCCGGCCATGCTGTTAAGTTCGTTTATATGTCTTTTTAACTTGGCCGCAAGAATCTTTTGGTCGTTATTTAGCTCTGCCTTCATCGCCGATAACTGTGGGATGGCCGCCAGAGCCATGCTGGCGGAGAAGAGCAGGTCGTCCCCTGTCTTGATGTCGTCCTTGCGAAGATTAATGTTGAAATATTTCAAATGGTGTTTTATTTCGGAAGATAGACGGGATGCCGCCTTCAGGTATTTTGGGAGTTGGTCCCCCATTTCCTCGACCCTGTACGAAACCTCAAAATTTTGTACCCCTTCCATATCCGTTCCCCTCCTCAACATCTGTTTTATGGCTTTGACATTGCCCGGACGTGTCCGCAGCCAGTCTACCGCATACTCCTTCCCATAAGCGGTATATACCCTGAGAAAGTCTTCAAACTGTCTCCTGTTGAAACGGAGGTTAAGGTATCCCTCCAGGATGTCCTTTATGTCATCAGTGATTTCGACTGGGGTTATCCTTGTGGTTTTTGAGATGTCCGAGAGGATATTATGGTGCGCGTTGCATGCCTCTATTAGGGCGTCAAATCTCGCCTTTTGTGCGGATTTGCGCAACTTTTCCATGAACTTCCTTTCGAATCCCGCCTTCAGAATTATGGGCTCTCCCCTCGCTATCCTCTTTTTCTCGGCGTTCACCTGGGGTATGGAAAGCCGCTTGTTAAAGAGGTGGCAGGCAGATAGAAGCGCCATTGCCTCCTCCTTCTCCACTTTTGATGCCTTACCGCCGTGCCTTTGCATATTTTCTCCCGTGTGCCTGTGGATATATTCCATTATGTCTGGATATGCTTTTTTCAACTCTTCCGGTTCGGATAGGACATTGGAGAACGTTATAAAATTGATATCGCTGATTAATTTCTTCTTCATTTCATCCGGTAATCCCGTTACTATTTTAACGAATATCCCGAGGTTTTTCAAGGCATCCAGGGATTCTGCGGTCGTTATCCCCTGCTTTTTGGCATCCATGACAAAATGGACCTGCCTCTCTGCCGTTGCAATAAACGCCCTGCTTGTCACCAATTCGGAGATCCGCGATATCTCGGCCCTGTTGGCCCTCTTTATGAGCAGGTCCGTTTCCATGTCGGCATTCACCCCCATTTTTTCCAATGAGGAATGGAAGCAGAGGAGGGGCAGGGATTTGGAGACTATTGTTTCCGACCTTTCGGGATATTCAACCCACTTAGTAAGGAGATAAACAAGTGAATTCTCATTCCTGTTTAATGAACGCAAAAAGAATGATGAGGTGTTATTCATCTTTTTCAAATACCCGAGAAAATCATTAACAAAATCTCCCTTGTAGGCTCCGAGATTCTCTATGTTCCCCACCGTGTTGAAGTAATATTTGATATCGCTCCCGATGTTCATCCGCAACTCGTCTAAGCTCTTATTGGCCATTATCCTGTCGCTTGTCAGTATTTCAACAGCTTTCTTGGATGCCATGGCATGAAAATATCCGTCGGAATTGATGGAAAGGCTTCTGGCAAAATCGGCGACCCTGTCGTTTACCACCATTTTGTCCGCTAGGACGTTGCAGGTGCCTGCTTCCATTATTGCGCTAAAATAACTGTTGGATCCGACGACGCCCAGCCTTTTTGCAAAATCGATTACGTCTGGTTCGGTAAGCCTGTCCACCCTTCCGGTCTTCCAAATCGCCTCGAGATAGGTGCCGCCATGGTTTTTAAGAGACCCGAGCAGTTCGAGCACCTCGCCGCTGGTCAACTTGGCAATGGCACCCCTACCCGCATTATGCAATGGCCCCAACAGGACAACCGGGCTGGGATCGGTTCCCATATCCTCCGGATTGCCCCTATCCAACAGGTTGAAATCATTGTATCTTTCGCTGGTGCTGCAGATTCCAGAAAGCATGCTAAAATAATCCTTGCATATCTTGGGATTCTCCAGGCCGAACGAAACTACCCGTTTATCCGTCATAATAGATACTTCCGTTGTCACGATTATGGCTTTTAAGTAGCTTTTCGCCGCTTCCGGGGAGGAATTCTTGACAAACTCCGCAACTATGCGAAATGCATCCACCGCCTCCACGGCGCTCTTGGAATTATTTTCTATCACCGAGGCTGCGGCGCTGGCTATTATCGGCGAACCCAGAATGCCCGAAACATCCCTTATGAATGGCTCCTTGCCGTAGCTGCTAGCACCCTGCTGGCCATCTGCGGTGTTAGCGGATAATCTACCGGCTATTTTTTTATAAACAGACATATTGTGGCACCATTACCGCCGAAAGGCGATAAAACTATCGGACTGATAAGATTGTATTAGAAAGAGGCATTCAGATATTAATACTTTTAGAACCAAGAGGTGAAAAAGGGCAATAACAGTAGAAAAGATTAAATGTGCCTCTGATCGGCCCGACCAACCAATATTTATTGGCAGAGGTTATTATTATCCACGAGCGATAAAATCCGATAGCGGCGCACGCCCGCCCGCGCCAAGGAAGAATAATGGTAATCGTATGACTAAGCTTTCCGTCCTGATATTCTCTAAGGACGATACTGCCAACCTCGCCAACCTTATAGACGACGTATACGGATTTGCCGACCAGTTGGTGATCATGGACAGCAGCAGCGAAAAGAATTACAAAAAGCTCCTTAAGAAAAAAAGGGCAGAGCACCTTTCAAAAATCAAGATACATAGGACAATCGCGTTAGGGTATCCCGATCCCTTGAGGATGTACGGCCTAAAGAAATGCAGGTACGAATGGATCCTTTACCTGGATACCGACGAAATGGTAAGTTCGAAACTGAAGCAGGACATAAAAAAAATAATATCTAAAACGGCAGCGGACGGCTTCACAATCAGGCGTCTGGAGGACAGGAAGCTCCACGAAAAAGGCAGGTTCTTTACATGGCAAACCAGATTATACAAAAAGGATAAAGTAGCATATAAGGGGACAATACACGAGCAGGCGCAGATAGCCGGGATTACGGAGAGGCTCGGCAAACAATATTACCTCCTGCATTTCCCCGGCGAACGGAGGGATTACGGCAAGATGGAGGTATTCGAAAGATTTTCATACAAGACATACAACAGGATAGCGCTTGAATATCTGGCCAAAATAATCATACCGAAAAACGGGGACATCCATAAAACGATACAGGGCAGGATCGTAGCCACGTTGATGGATATTTACGAGAAAATAACATTCAGGGATATGGATAGCGAGATAAGTGCGTTTGACTATTTTGTGTTTTTCACCATAAGGGACATGGCATACAGTCTGAAGCTGGGCGGATTTGCAAATATCTTCAGGATAGTGCCCAATAGGATGAAATTTGCTGCCAGGATGGGCAGATTAAGGAAGACGAGAGAGGGGAAGATGATGTTTGCGCTTTCCCAGATAATTGAGAACGAAGGGATAATAGGATATTTGGGGTTGGATGACGAAAAGAATGTGGAAAAGATATATAAGAAATACAAGGGGAAGAGGGAAGGCACAGATCTGCTGATAGATCTGCTTGTGGAAAAATATAAAAAAGACGCGAAGGGAATGTAATGAAGCCCGTGGTCGTAATCGTCATCCCGAACCGCAACGCGGCGGCGCAGCTCTACAAGGGCAGGTCGATGCTCCTCCAGTGCCTCGAATCCCT
>JAKARM010000030.1 GCA_021822165.1 Microcaldota archaeon
CCGTTGCGATTCCCTTCTCGCAGAATACCAAAAGGAAGATCTCTCAAAAGCAAGTAACCTGTCAGATACTAGGGCCTTGGCTTTAATAGGCCTGCGTGCAGCCGAAAAGTATGATCCTTCCAGGTCGGAAGCCTATGGCAAAGTGCTTATCAAGACAGCGGATTATGCTGTTAACAATTATGATTCGTCCAAACTGCCAGCCCATGAATTGATGATGGCGGTAAAGGACGGATTCAGAATGGCAGAAAAATACGGCACCCCCGCGGAGGTAAAGAGGTTTGCAACTACGCTTGTAGGGATGTATACGGCATACATAACGTACTACAGGAACGAAAAGATCTATGAAAATAATGTAATAGAGGTCTCTAAAGAGGCGCTGCGGTTGGCTTCAAGGTATGGCATGAAAGAAAGCGAGAACAAGCTAAAGAAGATAATCGGGATAACAAAGTAGGATAATCCCCATCTTTTTTCCATAATTTCCATATATTTTTTTCATATACCTAGTGGCAGTTATACTGAAATTGATATGAATATTGCATCTCTAAAGGTGATAGAATGGCACAAATTGATAGAAAAATAAACGAGCACAGATTTGTATTTGGATCGGAATATACGCACGCAAATAACATCCGTGCGTTTCTGCGGAATTCAGAGTCGATCGGGAACAAGACACTTATGGAGGGGTATGCAAAGAGCCTTATCTCCTCGAATACCGTGATAATGGAGCGCCTGCTAGGGAGGGAAGATCGCTTGAATTCTAGCGAAAGGGCAGATGTCGACAATGCAGCCAGGGAATCAATGATGCTTGCCGAAAAATATTCGAAATCCGAAGCGCCCAAGTTCGCCAAAGCAATCATAGAGAATGCCAAGCAATGGGTATCGGACCTCGTGTCCGATGACAGGATAGAGGATGCTGCGAATGCGATTCGGAAAGGGCTTTACCCTGCCGAGAAGTATGGTAAGCCTGAGGATGTGAGGCTCTTCGCCATGATGCTCGTCAAGGCGGACGAGTATATTGTCAACAAATATGCTCAGGACAAGAAACATCCGCTCGAGCACGACCTTGCGTTGGCGGAGATGATTGCCGTAGCAAGCAAATATAATATGGCAAATGCACTCAAGAAGGCGCAAGAGATGGCTCCGATAACGACGAGCCCTCTCGACAGACTACAGCGTGTATGACGGCGCGGTACTCGGTTGTCTGCCTTGCCGGGAACGGGCCATGACGGTCATGGGATGGCAACCCCTTGCGATGCGTTAGATGCAGAATGAACGACATTGGCTGCAATGTTCGTCGCAATGCTCGTCATCACTAGAAATCCTAATGTTATGGTGATGATCCCGATAATCACGATTGCCGCAGCCATGTTTAGAAGGATCGTGCCGAATGCCCTCAATCTGCTCATTTTAAGCTGGCTTGCTAGAGCGATTATCTCTATCACGAAGCCCCATAGCCCGAACGCCCCCGATACGAGGGGCCTTGTAAAAGGTATCACGGCAATCCAGTATGTGAGTACGACAGGGATGCTGCCGTATACGAATGCTGTGAACGGCTTTGAATACCCTCCCTTGTACATCTTGAAGAGCTTGCCTATGACAAGGTGGTAGAGGCCGCTTCCCAGCACCAATGATAGCGGTATCCCTATAAGCAGGTATGCAATAGGGAACAATGCGCCCAGCAGGTGGCCATCCGGCTGTGCCGCAGTGGTTAATATATCGAGAGGGAAGGGCAGTGCTTTTGACAGGCCTACGTAGTATGCCATTACCATACTAAGGACGAGCGGTACCAGTGCCACGCTATAATAAAATTTTATTGCACCTATGGCGCTCCTGGTGGTCTTTGATTTAACTCCTGGATTAAACAGCAGGTTCCATGCGAACTTAAGATCAGATTCCTTTTTCATAGGAGAGCACCATGCCATACTTTCCTGTTATAGGCACATTAAAATCTAAAATACCCTTGCTTATGCAACATACGCCTGCTTCCTTGCGCGTAAATGGGAAGCAGGTATCTTCCCCGGTACGTAAAGCTCATATAGGTGCCGAAAGCAGAATTATCGTTTTACGGTGATGTAGATGGTTGCTATAGATCAAGAAGTGCCTGGTTTCGAGGTCGAGTCTTTCCAGAACGGGAATGTGAACAAGATAAAGTTGACGGACTATAGGGGGAAATGGCTCGTTCTTGTGTTTTATCCTGCGGATTTCTCATTTGTCTGCCCTACGGAGCTGGAGGAGCTTGCGAATTACTACGAGGAATTCAAGAAGGCGGGCGCCGAAGTGATGAGCGTGAGCACGGACACGATATATGTCCATAAGGCGTGGCATGACGTATCGCCCACGATAAGTAAGATAACTTTCCCCATGCTTGCTGATCCCGCCGGAAAGCTTTCCAAGGCATTCAGCACCTATGTAGAGGACACGGGACTATCGCTTAGGGGCAGCTTCATAATCGATCCGGACGGAAAGATAAAATCCTACGAGATAACGGATAACAGCATAGGCAGGAATATGAAGGAGCTCCTGCGCAGGCTCACTGCCGCGGTATACGTAAGGGAGCATCCCGGCGAGGTATGCCCTGTAAATTGGGACAAGGACAAGAAATCATTGACGCCGTCGATGGATCTCGTTGGCAAGCTATAGCTTGCCCGGGGTACCCGCTGTTCAGAACCCGAGCCTCTCTCTTACCAGTATGACCCTCAACCTGCCTTTTACGACCTCCTTTCCTATGACCATTGTCTTATTCACCTCCGTATGGGTGCCTAAAGGCTTAACCCTATTTTCCTCCAGCCCTACGACGTACTCCTCAATCCTAATAAAGGCGGACTTGAGGTCGCCGACTATCTTCTGTGCTCCAATGACCAACACTACGTTGTCCGCTGTGAATGCATATGGGGCGAGCTGGCTCCCACTATACGATCCGAACACAAGTTTCCCGTCCCTGGTGACGGCATTAGCGCTGCCTACGGCGTAGCTGACGACGGATCTTCTCCGTCTCATGGTAAGGCGTTCTGCCGGGTCGTTTATCGAATTGATTTCCTTCCTGACCGAGATGAATTTGGTCCCCTCCTTTAACTCATCTGTGAATCCTATCTCCTCGAGAGTTACCGAAGTCATATCGTAGACGTCGGCTCCTTCCGGGATTGTTCCCAGTAAAAGCGCCAATGCGTCAGATGACGTCTCTACCACTGTAGTTTCCATCCCGTTTTTTGTGAGATTCGATGACGTTTCCATAATCGCCTCTTCGTCAACTGCAATATCCTGGTGCATAATAATCATAGGCTATTTGAGGTGAACATTTATAGGTCTGGTGAAGGCAGCCCATGCAAATCAGGGCAGGGCGCCATATTGCCTTGTTGGGAAATCTCCCTTAAGCAAAGGTATAAAAATTCAGGGAGGCTAATATCATTATAGGATGATTGGGGTTATTTCTCGGCGGATCTTGATGCGATCCGGGCATATCTGCATGGCTGACAATTTCCAGATGGCGGGTTATTGAAGCAGAGCATAAGATACTATGGCGATTGAATGTCGATAATCAACGGATTGAGGATAAGGATGTACATAACCATGGCGCTCGTGTTTGCCATAGGTTTCGGCATAGTGTATGCCCTGCTGCTCTACCTTGGCGCAGGGATGGGATTTATTGTCCCGCTGGCCATGATGTTTTTCATAATGCAATGGTACCTGTCACCCGTCCTTTTGAAGATGGGGATGAAACTGCACTACTTGGAGAAGGGCGAGAGGCCGGAATTGCAGGAAATGGTGAGGGAACTCGCCAAAAATGCCAATGTCCCCATGCCGAAAGTTGCGATAGCTCCAGTCAACGATCCTAACGCGTTCGTTTTCGGCAGGACGGTGAAGAGCGCAACGCTTGTCGTCCACCAGGGCCTTCTCAACATGTTGGACAAGGACGAGCTCAGGGCCGTGCTTGCGCACGAGATGGGCCATTTGAAGCACATGGACATAGTCGTGATGGCGGTGGTGGCATTCATACCCGCAATCGCGATCATGATAGCGCAGAACCTTTTCTTCAGCAGCATGTTCGGCGGGCGGGGCGGGCAGAAAAATAGCGGCATGTCGCTGGCCGTCATAGGGATAGCCGCATTCGTCGTCTATCTGGTATCGCAGCTTCTCGTTTTCTCGCTTTCCAGGGCGCGGGAATCGTATGCGGATCGACATTCGGCAGCCGTGACGAAAAGGCCGGACCTTCTGGCGAGCTCGTTGATGAAGATAACTGCGCATAACAGGGGGGCGCAATCATCGCCGAATGCGGCCAGGGCGTTCTACATCGTGGATTTCCTGAACGTCGAAAAGGATATAAAGGAGATAAAGGCGCACGAGAAGGAGATAAGGAAGCTCCTTCCGAATCTCGACATAGATTCGCTGGTGGAAGAGGCGCGGCAGTCAAAGAAGAGCGCGGTGAACTCATTCGCAAGCCTCTTTTCGACCCATCCATCTACGTACAGAAGAATAATCGACCTCGCAACTTCCAACAATGAAGAGGGATAGCTTCCAGGGCCGGAATGCTCCAGCCGCCCCAATGCGCTATCGGCCTGCAAAGCAATATGGCGACAAAATGGATCCAAAAATACTTGCTGATGGCTTGAGGCAGCGCCTAAGAAAAAAGGGGTTGGTTCCTGAAATACTTAAAAAAATAAGCGACCCGGAGATAATAGAAAGTTATGTGACCTGTTCTCATTGCGGTGCGCTGTTCGCAGGCCATAAGGAGATAAACGATGCAATTGCCGAATCAAACAGCGTCGAAGAGTTTTTGGAAATTATTTTTAATGAACCCAAGAGGCATAGGCATGATCCTGCCATGTTATAGGGTGTTGCGCATTGCATGCGGGCGGCTGTCCACATCTCTATCGTAGAGTGGCGGGCCGTAGCCCTCTTTTTGTTTTAGGCAGCATTAGTCTAAGCGGCTTTAAGCCTTGCATACTCACTGCGCACGCATCGGCGCGTTTCATCCGCCTCATGGCGCTCGTCGAGTCATCGCATTTGCCATGATTTGGTATCGTTTCTGATCCGAATTAACCCTTAGGGCATGTGCGCTCTGTATGAGAGGAGCTTCCTCCTTTCGGTAGGCTGCCCGCCCACCACTCTATTCCTTTGAATGGCCTGCAACTTATAAAAGTTTATAGTAGGCAATCCGGGATTCGGATGGCTGCATCCATACGTAGAAAGAGATATAAATCTGGCAGAGCCATAATAAGATTGGATTGGCACCGGTATGCGCCGATCAAGCAAGCATATGTTGGTTAAATGGTCGTTTTGGGGTTGGGAAGCGCGATGATGGGCGAACTTACTTTGATTGCACTGATAGCCGTTGTCCTCTTTTTCGTATTCATCGTAGGGAAGACGATACTCAAGTTCATAATCGGGATAGTCCTCAACAGCATACTTGGCATCGTATCGCTATACATATTAGATTTTGTATTCAATATGGGGATCCCCATAAAATTGTATACGATAGCAGCGGCGACAGTGTTCGGCCTGCCCGCCGTCGGCACCTTTGTCATATTGCGGTTATTCGGCATCCCATTGGCATGACATGCAGGATAACCTCTCCTATTTTCTAATTGTTAGGTTGCGTATGGCATTTGCCATACGCAGATGAGAATGGGTTGATGTGGGGTTTCCATTCAAGGAACAGCGTGAAATAAAGAATACCATATAATTACTGAAATATGTATATAAATCTTTCTATTTTTGATTTTTACAATTATAAACAGTATTACTGGTCGAAGGCAAGTTTTATGTCTGTGACGTCCACCGTTTTCCTCTTCGCATGGGATGCAAGCCCCACAGCCTTTTTTGCCACGCCGAACGTGAACCTATTGGCGCTGACGTGGAATGCAGCCACCGCCTCCTCGCTTACCCTGGTCGCCCCTGCCTCCTTGAGTATCTTCCTGATCGTCGTTTTTGATATATACACTATAACACCTTTTCTGACATCCTCCCACGAATAAATT
>JAKARM010000031.1 GCA_021822165.1 Microcaldota archaeon
TCAACCTTTGAAGGCTCTACTTCCTTTACTGTGGTAAATATTGCAAAATATTCTCCGCCTGTTTTCTTTATTGTAAGTGTTTTTATCCTACCTTCTATAGATCTATGCAACTTTATCTGCATACTGCTTACTCTTGATACCCTCAGCATCTGCTTCTTATTTTTCCTTGTAATTGTGAACGAGCCGTTGTTCTGAGGATAGACTATGCTGTGATATCTGTCTTTTGATTTGAATCTGGGAAAACCTACTTTTATCTTTTTGCCCGATTTCCTTTCCTTTACCCTTCTGAAGAAGTTCTGGTATGCCTTCAGCACACGATACTTTATTTCGCACCTTACTTGCGAGTATATTTTCAGGAATTTCCTCTCCTTTTCTATCTCTTTCGCAAACTTGTTTAGGGTCGCCATCGAGACCGGTTTTTTTCCTTCCTTGTATGATTTTATTGACTTTTCAAGAAGCATGTTGTAAAACTCTTTTGAAAGTGCGAGTTGCGATTCTATCTCTGTCTGACGTTTTGTATCCGGATAGACTCTGAATTTGTATGCCCTTGTAAGGTTCATATTATCTGTATCGTCGTCAATGTTTATATGCCTTATTATACTTTCACTTTCATCCCACCGCTAAAGCATGTAGGATTTCCCGCTCACTTGTTAAATTCTGTTTGGTGGTTTTCCGACCATGTTTTATCAGAATCCCCCACGGCATGCATAATCTTTTAAAAGCGGAAGAGGGGTATATCATCCCGGCGACCTTTATGCTCTCTTCAGGCGGATTCAGGATTTCGTTGGACCGGAAGGAGCCTGGCTCCGACATAGATTTCGTTTCCCATGCGCATACGGACCATCTTGCCGCGGTCAAGCATTCTGAATGGGTGCTTGCCAGCAGCCAGACTGCAGATCTTATTGCCGGCTCTTATGGTTTGAAGCCCAGGGTCCCCGATGGCGCACCTGTCCCTCCCGGGCTGAAGCTCCTCGGCGCCGGACACATGCTCGGTTCGCGCCAGCTATACGTAGATGCCTGCGACAGCGGGGAGAGCGTGGTGTATACCGGGGATTTCCAGATGCAGGATTCGAGGGTGTCTGAGAAGATAGAAATCCCCTCCTCGGATATAGCGATACTCGATTCGACGTATCCCGATCCGGGGGTGCATTTCGGCGACAGGTCGGAAGTAGAACGGGACATCCAGAGGTGGGCTTCTGCCATCTCGCGTTCGGGGATAGTCCTATTCAGGGCATACGCAATGGGCAAATCCCAGGAGCTGATATCGATCCTGAACGAGGCCGGGATGGCGCCCGTGGTGAGCGAGAGGATAGCCGCGGTCTGCAGCGTATACAAGAAGCACGGCGCGAAGCTCGACTATCTTTCCACTGGCAGCGAGGAGTGCGATTCTGAATTGAGGGGGAATTTCATCGGGATAACCGAGAGCGGTGCCGATGCGCTGCCCGTGGCGCTGGGGGTGGTCCACGCCAAACACGTTTTCACAGCCGTCGTGACCGGTTTTGCGAAGATGTTCCGCTTCGACACCGACATGCAGTTCCCCCTGAGCGACCATGCCGATTTCTCTCAGAGCGTGGATTACATCAACGCGACAGGGGCGCGGAAGGTATTCACGTACGGCAATTCCGCAGAGCTCTTCGCGGCAAACCTGCGCTCTTCCGGGATTGATGCAAGGCCTTTCACGGAGTACCAGTGCACTCCGTCCATCTGATATCCTTCCACCTCCGATAGGTGCGGGATTTTCCCTCTCTGCTCCCAACATATGCTGCCTTCCGGCAGCCGCCATCCCATAGCAATTTATCTTTTCCGGGAGGAATGGATGCAGGTGTCTTTTTGAAAGCGATGGTTCTGCGCACTCCCGGGCCTGCAGAGTCCTCTCCCCTCGTCCATGCAGATGTCGGAATTCCCGCCATCGGAGACGGCGGGGTTTTGGTAAAAGTGGAGGCATGCGGGGTTTGCAGGACGGATCTCCATATAGCTGAGGGGGACCTCCCCGTTATGAAAGAAAACCTCATCCCGGGCCATGAGGTGGTGGGGAGGATAGTCGATATCGGGAGGGATGTCCATGCCTTCAAAAAGGGCGACAGGGTGGGGGTGCCATGGCTGCGCTGGACCTGCGGGAAGTGCGAATTCTGCCTTTCGGGAAGGGAAAACCTCTGCAGGGAGAAAAGGTTCACCGGATACAGCGACGATGGCGGATATTCGGAATTTGTATCCGCAAACGCGGATTACATATTCAAGCTATCAGAATCCCTCCCCCCCGAACTCGCAGCCCCCTATCTCTGTTCCGGGATAATCGGGTACAGGGCCTTCAAGCTCGCATGCCCTTCCGTCAGGGATGGCGCGAGGATAGGCATCTTCGGCTTCGGGGGATCCGCGCACCTGACGGTACAGCTCGCTTCGAAGCTAGGCGCCAGGGCGGTGGTGGTTTCAAGGGGCAAGGAGCACCTGGAGCTCGCCAGGGATCTCGGCGCATATGAGACGTACGTTTCCGGGGAAGCCGACCTGCCCGGGCTGCGGCTCGACAGCGCGATAGTGTTCGCCCCCTCCGGCAGGGTCGTACTCCAGGCGCTGGAAGCGATAAAGCCCGGCGGCTCCGTTGCCGTGCCGGCAATACATATGGACGCGATCCCGGAGATGGACTATGCCCGCCATCTCTTCGGGGAGAAAAAGGTCTTCAGCGTGGAAGCCAACACCAGATCCGATGCGAGGGAGTTCCTTGCCTACGCCGAAAGGTTCAAGCTGAAGAGCATCGTGGAAACATTTTCCCTGGAGGATGCGAACATGGCGCTCTCCTCGCTGAAGGGGGGCAGCATCAGGGGAGCAGCCGCAATCAAATTGTAAGAGGGGTGCCGCCGAACGGACAATCCGGCTGTTTTCCGTCGCAAAATAGGCCGGCAGCCACGTAATGTTTTTATTTTCTTGCTCTTTCATATATGCGTGATGGCATGGCCGAGACAACCGCACCTACGATAACCCAGAAACCCTATGTTATAACAGGGATAGCCAGGGAGACCCCCGATGTAAATATCTTCTCCTTCAAGGCGCAGGACGGGACCAAGCTCGATTTCGATCCAGGCATGTTCGTCATGATCACCTATTCCAATCCCGCCACTGGCGAAAAGATAACCAGGGCATTCTCTATCGCCTCGATCCCCGGGTCGGATACGATGGAGTTCTTCATCGGCATGGTCCATGGCCGTTTCACGTCGAGGCTCGATACCGCCAAGGTCGGAGACGTCTACTACTTCACCGGCCCGCACGGCCAGTTCAGGTTCATGCCCCGCAACGGCGACAGGGTCTCATTCATCGCCGGGGGGACGGGCCTTGCGCCTTTCATGTCGATGCTCAGGTACATAAAGGAGAAAGGGCTGGATACCGATGTCAAACTGCTCTATAGCGTAAGATATCCGAATGAAATCTTGAGGAAGGGGGAGCTGGAGGGCTTCGCCAGTTCCCTAAAAATGAAGATGACCGTCACGATAACAAGGCCGGACGGCTCTGAGGGATGGGAGGGGGAGAAGGGGCGCATAACTCCTGAAATGATAAAGCGGGCAATCCCCGATCCTGATGGGAGAACGACATTCATCTGCGGCCCGCTCGGGTTCGTGAAGGCGGTGAAAGAGCACCTCAAGTCATTGGGTTATCCCGACGATAAAGTCAAGGCCGACGTCTGGGGGTGAGCTATGTCACTTTGGTGATGATGGTCCCCACCACCTGGTGGTTGAAATTGTTGATGGTGTCCGTATAATTCACTATTATATATCCCTGATACGTCGACCCTATCTTGCCGGTGAAGGGCGCGTTATTTAGGTAGCACTGGACGTTTATGTTTTCCGCGCCCCCTATCGGGAGGTAGACCTGCGGGACAAGGAGCTGCGCCGTGCTGTTGAGCGACGTGGCGCATCCTATCGCCGTTACGTTTACAGGTGACTCCGTCGCCTGCTCGAAGTTTATCGTAAGGATCCCGTTCGGCGCGAGGCTCGTTTCCCTGCATGAGATGCCCGCAGGGAATATGC
Organism: Microcaldota archaeon; assembly: GCA_021822165.1. GTDB lineage: Archaea > Micrarchaeota > Micrarchaeia > Micrarchaeales > Micrarchaeaceae > JAKARM01. Next base: position 4,017 of record JAKARM010000031.1, read on the forward strand.
ATTGCGTATTTGTCAGCGACGTTGGGTTGAAGACCCCCAGGTAGAAGAGCACCCCCACGGCCACGGCGAGTATGAGGATCGCCCAGCTGTATGTCACCAGGTATTCGACCGCGGACTGCGATCTCATCCCTTTATCGTTCCCTCCCATATCATCATTCCCTATCTATCGCTCCTCTCCCGGGCGCTCTTTGCTTCATCTGCCGGGTTCGCCATTCTTGATCTTATTATAATCCTTGGCGGAGAGCTTCCATCCCGCCGCGCCTATTATGTCCTTTATATGCCTAGCCCCCCTCGCCTTCGGTATCGGGAGGGATCTCTTCATCAGGTAATTCAGCGACACCTGCACAACGTCCTTCTTGTACCTGCCTGCAATCTCCGCAAGAGCATCCGATCCGCTTACCTTCCCTCTCGCCAGCGGCGAATATGCTATGACTTTTATGCGGTTTTTTTCACAGAAGGGGATGGTATCCCTCTCTGCAGACCTGTCAAGGAGGTTGTATCTTATCTCATTGGCGGATATCCCATGCCTCTTCGACTCTTCCATCGCCCCCTCCAATGCGGCTACGCCGAAATTGCTTACCCCTATCCCCCGCGCAGTCCCATTATCGACAAGGTCTTCCATGGTTCTCATAACTATCTTCATGTCCGCAATCGGGCTCGGCCAATGCACCAGGTAGAGGTCGACATACTTGAGGTTCATCCTCCTTAAGCTTCCATCGATGGCTTTCAATATTCCCTTTCTGTCAAGGTGCGTAGGCCAGACCTTAGTCACTATGAAAAGCTCCTCCCTCTCATATCCCTCTATCGCCTTCCCTACAATCTCCTCGGAATGGCCCCGCCCATACATCTCAGCGGTGTCGATGACATTTATTCCATTGTCTATCGCAATCCTTATCGATTTTGTATCGTCCTTGTCATTGCTCCTGTCGGCGATTAGCCATCCCCCCATCCCCCATGTGCCTATCCCCATCGGCGAGATTTTTTTTCCAAGAAGTTTATCTGCCATTTTTCCAGCCCAGGCCATCCTCGCGCCGTTCCGCTCCCCTGCTACCAAGTATGCCTATCCGCAAGGAAAATATAAAAACAAATGCGTTGCCAATAATAATATCTGTTTTGGCATTATGCCGAAACCCGGCAGGTGCATTGGTGGATTCTAAATCATATGACGAGATCAGGGAGGAGATGCTTTCGGACGTGAAGGAGGCTATAGGGGCATCCTACTCCGAGGAGGAGCATGGCCTCATACAGGCGATAAACGCATACAACGAGCTTAGCAAGTCCTCGAACCTCCTGAACGAGAGGATGTCTGAATGGTTCGGCATATATTTTCCGGAAGTGCGGATCGCATCGCAGAAATCCCTCGCCGAGGTCGCGCTGCTGCTCTGCAAGCCGGAAGGGGCGACGGAAGAGGAGATACTGGCCATAATTCCCGACAAGGACAAGGCATCGTCGATATACCGCAAGGTCGGCTCCACGATGGGCAGGCACGCCAACCCCGAGGAGAAAACCGCCCTTTCCGCATTTGCCGCCTCCGGCCTCGACCTGATGAACTCCCTCGAGGGGCTGGAAGGCTACATAAATGCGGCCGCCAAACGGATAATGCCCAACCTCACCTATCTCACCGAGGGCAAGATATCCGCCGAGCTGCTGAGCAAGGCTGGTTCGATGGAGAAAATGTCAATGATGCCGGCCAGCACGATACAGCTCCTTGGGGCGGAGAAGGCGCTCTTCAAGCACATAAAGTTCGGGAGCAGGCCGCCTAAATACGGGGTGCTATTCAAGCTGCCGGTAATAAACAATGCGAGGAAGGACCTCAGGGGGAAGATAGCCAGGGCATATGCGGCGAAGATGTGCATAGCAGTGAAGGCCGACCACATAACCAAGAACTTCATAGCGGACAAGCTGAAGGAGAAGCTCGACATCACGGTAGAGGAGATAAACAAGAAGCCCCCCTC
>JAKARM010000032.1 GCA_021822165.1 Microcaldota archaeon
ATACAGATAGGTTTTTATTTATTTCGGGATTAAACTTACTATTGGAACTATGGTAAATTCCCGGTGCGTTTTTCGGTACATCGGTATCCCTGTTTCCTCTAGTTTGTCCTGTAAGGGGCAATAAATGTTAGTTCGACGTTTAAATGTAGGTGTAGTATATGGTAGAGAAGAGTGATAAGCCACACATGAATCTGATCTTTATAGGGCACGTAGACCACGGGAAGTCCACCACTGTCGGGAGGTTGCTGTTCGAAACAGGAGTGCTTGACGAGAGGACGATGCAGCGCTACAAGGATCTTACGAAGCAGTACAACAGGCCTTCCTTCGAGTTCGCGTTCGTAATGGACCAGCAGAAGGAGGAAAGGGAAAGGGGTATCACGATAGATATAGCCCACAGGGACTTCCAGACCGCAAACTATTACTTTACGATTATAGACGCGCCAGGCCACAAGGACTTCGTGAAGAACATGATAACTGGCGCAAGCCAGGCTGACGCCGCAGTGCTTGTAATAAGCGCTTATGACGGAATAGGCAAGCAGACGAGGGAGCATGCCATTCTTGCCCATGTGCTCGGAATAGGGCAGATAATAATAGGGGTAAACAAGATGGATGCCGTAAACTTCGACCAGAAGAAGTTCGAGGAAGCGAAGAAGCTGATAGTGGACCTCCTCAAGCCCCTTGGCTACAAAGGGCTCGACACGATGCTGTTCATCCCCTATTCCGCACTCACTGGGGACAATGTCGCGAAGAAGTCGGACAAGATGCCATGGTATACGGGTCCGGCACTGCTTGACGCGCTCAACCAGCTAAAGGCTCCGACAAGGCCTTTCGAGAAGCCGCTCAGGCTCCCTGTAGAAGACGTCTATACAATATCCGGTTTCGGTACGGTTCCTGTAGGCAGGGTAGAGGCCGGCGTCATGAAGCCCGGAGATGCGATAGTGATAATGCCGTCAGGGGTCAAGTCCGAAGTCAAGAGCATAGAGATGCACCACCAACAGCTCCAGAAAGCCGAGCCCGGTGACAATGTAGGATTCAACCTCAAGGGAATAGAAAAGAAGGATATCAAGAGGGGCGACGTTGTCGGAAGCTCAAGCACCCCGCCCACTGTGGCCGCCGAATTCACGGCACAGATCATAATCCTGCACCATCCTAACGTGATAACTAAGGGGTATACCCCCGTGTTCCATATACATACGGTCCAGATGGCATGCACGTTCGTGGAGATCCTCGAAAAGAAGGATCCCAAGACTGGCCAGACCGCGGAGAAGAATCCCGACACGATAAAGACTGGCGATGTTGCAATAGTGAGGATCAAGCCGCAGAAGCCGATCGCGATAGAGAAGTTCAGCGACTATCCGGCGCTCGGAAGGTTTGCCATCAGGGACATGGGCGAGACAATAGGCGCAGGCATAGTGATGGACATAGTCCCGCAATCGAAGTGAGTTCCTATGCCCACAGCTGTTATAAAACTTTCCGGAGTGAATGCGAAGGATGCTGACTCTATAATGCAGCAGATAAAGACGATCGCAAACACTCTCGGTATCAAGAGCAGGGGCCCGATACCCCTTCCCACTAAGACGGTGGTACAGACCACCAGGAAGGCGCCGAATTCCCCCGGCAGCCATACCTATGAAAGATGGGAGATGAGGATCCACAAGCGCATGATATCGATAGACGGAAATGAGCAGATCCTCAGGCAGGTCATGAGGATCGTAGTCCCTGACACGGTCCACATCGAGATAAGCCTTACCTCCTGAAATCCCTCTCCTTCCTGCAAATCTCTCTTCCTTATCCCCTTTTCCCTTATCTATGTTTTATCTATGTTATATCTGCCGAAGGCATAATCTGTACTTTTTTAACACAGATTATACAGGAAATCCTATTCGGCTTTCGGGTCTGGAGTGCCGCGTGTGAGGGCTGTTATACGAACAGGGATGCGATCACCTTCGCATCTCCCATCATGTGCTTTATGACCGCATACTCGTCAGGCGAATGGGCGACCTCCCCTGTGGTGTTCCATACCGCTGCCTGGAACCCCTTCCTCCTGGCGAATGCGGCGCACGTCCCTCCCCCTATCCCTATCGTCTTCGGCTCCACCCCTAACTGCTCCCTTATCCTTTTCCCAAGGAGTCTGGCGATCTCCGAGTTAGGGTCTGTGGTCGGTGCCGGATCCTCCCTTTGGAATACCTCCACCTCTATCTTCAATCCCGGCGTCCGCATCTCGGCTTCCGACGCAAGGCGCTTGACATCCTCAAGCACTTCGTCTACGCTGTAGTCCGGAAGTATCCTGCAGTCGATGTACGAGACGTCCTTGCCAGGTATTATGTTCACGCTTCCTACATTCGCCTCCCTCTTCGTTATCTCGAATGTCGAGGTATCTGGGGCGAATAGTTTGTTCGTCTTGGTGTATTTTCTATGAAGGTCGGTGTCTATCCTGTCCAGCAATCCTACCGCATGCCTGCACGCATTGATGCCGAGATGGGGCGTGCTCGCATGAACCTGTTTCCCAGTTGTCGTTATCTTGATCCAGAGCATCCCCTTTTCCGATACCTCTATCTCGCTGCCGTCCTCTACTCCGGCGTCAGGCACGAGGAACATGTCCTCCTTCCCGAACACCCCCTGCTCATCCAAGAGCTTCTGGATGCCGTACTTGCTGCCTACTTCCTCGTCGGCCACCAGAACCAGCCCCATCCTGTACTTCATTTCCGCCTTTGCGGCGCCGAGGGCCTTCATCGCATATATCCCTGCCACAACATCCTGTCCGTTATCGCTGCTTCCCCTCCCGTACACCCTGCCATCTTTTTCCACTCCCTCGAACGGGTTGGTGGACCACATCGCAGGATCTCCTTCAGATACCGTATCTATGTGCGCGACGACCCATATGGTGCGCCCCGCGGCGCCTCTTGTGGCCACGATACTGGGACGCTCCGTCCCTGTCTCGTCCTTATAGCTATATATTTTCGCATCAGCCCCCTGCGCCTTGAGGAGCGGCAGCAGGTGCTCCACCCTCTTCGATTCCCCCATCCCGCCGCTTGAGGGGGATATCGATTTTATGCCTATGATGTTTTTCAGCTCCTCCACCATCTCTCTCTCATACCCATCGATAATCCTGTTGATGTTCCCTATCGTCTCGTCCATGCATATCCCCTTCCATCCAGTAAGATGCCAAAGGCGCCGCCCCGCAGCCTCCCTCCGCGCAATCGGAATACTGGAAGATGGTTGCTCAATAAATAAATAGTTGTGCAGCGGTATATTGCCGTGGGATGGCGTTAGTGTATATGGTCTAATTACGTTTTTATAAACAATCGGTTCATCCCTGCGACCATTCCCCTGCGTGATGATTTGGCTATCGTAATATACTTGGACATGGACCATTTTTTCACCGCCTGCGAGGAGGCGAGGAACCCTTCCCTCAAGGGGAAGCCGCTCGTAGTAGGCACCGCGTCGGAGGAGAAAAAGTTAAGGGGAGTGGTGCAGACCTGCAATTATGAGGCCAGGAAGTTCGGCATCCATAGCGGGATGCCAACCTCGCAGGCATACAGCCTCTGCAAGGAGCTGGCGTACAAGGAATCAGACGATGCCTATTACCAATCGATTTCCGATAGGATCCTGTCGATGCTGAAGGCATATGGCTTCCCGATCGAGGCGATAAGCATAGATGAGTTCGCAATCGGCCTCGGAAAGGAAGGGTATGGTAGCGCCATCCTCTTGGCGAAAGGGATGATGTCCTCGATAAGTTCGGAGCTGGGGCTTGCATGCACGATAGGCATAAGCTTCGGCAAGACGATGGCGAAGATGGTCTGCGACGATGCGAAACCGGCGGGCCTCGCTTCTGTCGATGAACATAGCGCAGCAGGTTTCCTCCACGACAAAGGGGTCGAGAAGATACCCGGGGTCGGGCTGAAGACATACGAGAAGCTCAGGGGGCTCGGCATAAACACCATGGGCGACCTCGCGGCAACCGACCCGCAGAAGCTCCTCTCGGCATTCGGCTCGTTCGGCGGATACCTCTATTCCCTCTCCAGGGGGCAGCTGGCCGACAAGGTGTCGGATAGCGTTCCGGCAGCGGCTTCTTTGAGCAGGGAAAAGACGCTCGATGCCCCTACTGCGGATATCTCATTGATAGAAAAGGAGATCCTTGAATTGGCTTCGATTCTGGCGAAGAACGCAGGGGATGCCGGTCTCGTGTTCAAGACAATCGGGGTGAAGATGAGGTATTCGGATTTTACCGAGAAGGTGAAGAGCAGGAGCTTCCTCCATTATACCGGTTCGCCGTCCCTCCTCGGATCTGCGGCGGCGAAGCTGGCAAGGAGCTTCCCTCTGGAGTTGCCTGTGAGGAAAGTGGGCGTGAGGATATCCTCCATGGCAGGCGGCAAGGGGCAGCGCAAGCTTTAGCAAGGCGGGCTGGAAATCTTGCGCCGTTTACTTCGGAGATGTCACTCCCTCTGCCTGTTCAGGTAATCCCTTACTCGGAGCGCGGCCTTCGCCCCGCTCCCTGCCGCTGTCACCGCCTGCTTGTATATATGGTCTACCACATCCCCTGCGGCGAATACCCCGTCGATTTCCGTCACCACCTCTTCCCTGGCTGCTATGTATCCCTTCTCATCTAGCTTTATCTTTCCTTTCAGGAAGGATGTGTTCGGGATGTCCCCTATCGCTACGAATATCCCGTCCGCCTCCAGGGTGGTCTTCTTTCCTGTCTTGAGATTATTTATAACCACTCCGCTGACCTTCTCTTTCCCTATGATCTCCTCCACGACGCTGTCCCATATCACTTTTATATGGCCGTTCGATTCCATTCTCTCCTGCATTATCTTGCTTGCCCTGAACTGGTCCCTTCTGTGCACTATGGTTACGCTCTTCGCGAATTTGGTCAAGAACACCGAATCCTCCATCGCGGTGTCTCCCCCTCCTACCACGACCACGGTCTTGCTCTTGAAGAACGGCCCGTCGCAGGTGGCGCAGCTGCTTACCCCCTTTCCTATAAATTTCCTCTCTGTTTCTATCTCGAGCCATTTTGCCGACGCCCCTGTGGCTATAATTACGCTTTTTGCAGCGTATGTATCGTCACCAACCATGATCCTGAATGGCCTTGATGAGAAGTCTACGCCAGTGACATCACCGCTTACGAATCTCGTGCCGAAACGTTCCGCCTGCTTCCTTATCATCGATATCAGCTCGCCTCCGTATATCCCGCCAGGGAATCCCGGGAAGTTCTCCACGATGTTCGTCAATAAAAGCTGTCCCCCTGCAGTGGTGCCTTCTATCACTATAGGCCCGAATCCCTCCCTGGATGTATAGAGTGCGGCGGTGAGCCCGGCCGGGCCAGATCCTATTATAACGACATCTTCCTCTTTCTTGTTCTCCGTCATGCTTATACCCTTATCTTGTTCTCCTGTAATATGTGACATCCTCCCACCCGTAAACGGCGTGGGCTTCCTCTGCGTTCATGCAATCACTGCATCCCGCAAAGGATGTGTTTTATCGGTTCTCAGTTCAGCGAGAACCGCCTCCCTTTGAGGTCTTACGTTCTCTCCCTGAGCGTGACTTCCCCTCTGTCCGAGGGTAGCTCTGTTGAGTATGTTTATTGCAGCATTTATATCTCTGTCAATCTGCATGCCGCATCTGTTGCAGTTGTATCCCCTGATGGATAATGGCATGTCCTGAATGTTGCCACAATTACTGCATTGCCTTGATGTATTTCTTGCATCCACCTTTATTACCTTCATACCAGCAC
>JAKARM010000008.1 GCA_021822165.1 Microcaldota archaeon
TAGGTTGTTTGAGATAAAAAAAGAGGAATGTTACAATGGCGAATATATCATCACCACAGTCCCAAGCGGGAATAATGAGCTTCTACGATGCCCCGAGCAAGGGGCCCAAGGTCAACCCCCGCATCATAATGGCGCTAGTGATCGTCTTCGTGGCTGTTGTGCTTATAGCGGATCATTTCGCCTATCTGCATTGAATTACATCGCCCCTACGGGCTCTATCCCGACAAGCGCCATCATGACGCCGGACACGTTCATGAACGCATGTACGAGCGCGATCCTCGCCTCCCTCTTCTTTGCATCTTCCTCCTTGAGTATCGGGGCCGCCTCGTAGAATCCCGCGAACGCCGCGGAGAGGTTGTTCAGGTATTCGGTTATTATGCTGGGCCTCATTTCCTTTTCCGCCTTCTGCGCGATCTGCCCGGCTGCCGATATGGCTTTTACCAGCCTGAATTCCTGGTCGTTGACCAGGCTCGATGCCGACGCGATGTCTCCTCCCTTCCCGCCGGAATTCTCGATAATCCTGACCGCCCTTACGTACATGTATTGGCAGTATGGCCCCGAATTGCCCTCCATGTTCAGCGCATTGCCCCACGAGAACGTTATCCTTTTCTCCGGGGAGACTTTCAGGAATTCGAACTTAATCGCGGAGGCGGCGATTTTCCTTGCGATGGTTTTCCTCTCTTTTTCATCGATCTTGTTCCTGTCGGACATCATCGATTCCGCTTTTTTCACAGCCTCGTCCATGAGGTCGTCGGCGGTAAATCCCTTCCATGTGCCCTTCCTCCCGGAAAGCGCTGCGCCTTCCAGCTCCACCTCCCCATATGACAGGTGGTGTACCCTCTCCGAAAGCTCCTTTCCCCCGATGAGCGAGAGGGCGAGCCTTAGCACCGCTTGCGGATAGTCCTGCCTCGCGTCTACTATGTTTATCGCTTCGCTGGCATTACCGAATCCCATCCTTTCGCCCTTTTCCGATGTCGTGTAGACCGCAATGCCGTTGGGCTGCTTCGCGAACTCCCTGTAGTTGAACCTGTCTTCTAACAGCCCGAGTTTCCACATGTGGAACGCTATATCCTTCCCGACATATGTCGGGGTGCCGTCCGATCTTACGAGCACTTTCACCCCCTCCTTCAGCTTCGCCAGCTCCTTCGGGAGATCCTTGACCGCTTCGATGTCGATGATCAGGCAGCCAGCATATTCCCCTTCCGCCTCCTTTTTTGCCACCCCCTTCTCTGCCAGTATCTCCATCCCCTTTTCGAATATCTTTTCCCTTATAAGGTCGCTCTCCCATACCATGACGTCATGATAGATGCCGTATCCGAATGCGGTCTGGTGTTGCGCCTTTATGCACCTTTCCGATATCTCCCTCGAAAGTTTCGATTCCTCCGTGTCCTTCCTTTCCATCTGGATAAGAAGTGAGGAGAGCTCCTTATTTATCGGGTGCTCTTCTATGCGCTTGTTCACCTTGACATATTCCTCCCCCAGCCAATGGTCGAACTTTTTGTCTGGGGAGCTGCTGAGGTTCAGCCATCCCCACAGGCTCTCCACCATCTGCAGCCCAAGGTCGTCTATATAGTCCTCCCTCTCAACCTCGCCGCCATTGAATGCGCAGATGTTCGCTATGCTGTCTCCGAGGAGCGCATTCCTCAGGTGGCCGATATGCCATGGCTTGTTCGGGTTCACGCTCGGGTATTCGACTATAATCTTGCCTTTTTTTCCCGCATCCCCCTTCCATCCTGCGGCCCACTCCATCACGTTCTCCGCGAATGCGCCTCTGTCAAGGTGGATGTTGATAAATCCGCCCTCCGGAGTTATTTTTTCCGCCTCGGCCACCTTTTCCATCCCCGAAGTTATTTTCGCAGCCACCTCTGCCGCGCCCACTCCTGCCCCCTTGGCTATCCTGAACGCCACTGAGGAGGAGATGTCTCCGAAAGATCGGGAGAAGTCGATGGTGCCTTCCACATCCATCCCATCTGTGCTATAGCCTGCAAGGTGGGCCGCTTTCATTATGCTTTCAGAGATCCTCTGCCTTAGCTCTGCGTAATATGTGGTCACGGGTATCAACTTATCCTGTCGAATATGCGGAGCGCGTCTGGTATGAACCCTACTACGTCCCCTGCGGTTATGTGCAGTCCCTTGCTCCTCCCGAGCATGTCCCCTATCCTGCTGTGGAGATAGACGCCTGCGACCGCGTCCTCGAACAGCCCCGAGTGCGCCGTAGCGTATGATGCGATGATCCCGGCAAGGACATCGCCTGTCCCCATGGTCGCCAATGCCGGGCTTTCCGACCTGTTAATCTTGAGGAGGTCTCCGTCGGACACTATTGTTTCGTTGCCTTTGAGCACGATTATGCATCTATGCCTTTCCGCAAACCTGAGGCATATCCCAGCCCTCTCCTTCAGCGGCAGCCCCGCAGTCGCCGTGCCGCTCAGGCATTCGAATTCCCCGTCATGCGGGGTCACGATGATCCCTTCGAGGGCCTTCTTGTGCAGCGCGAGGGCCTTCACCGCGGAGGCGTCCGCCACCACTGCCTTTCCTGCCATCCTTTCCTTCCTAACGAAGGCGGCGATGGCGCTGTATGACTCCTCGTTGTCGGAGAGCCCGGGTCCTATCACAAGCGCATCATGGCGTATTCTCCACGCCTCCTCGAAGTCCTCGTTGCAGAATGTTTCGCCCGCAAGGCTCTTCACCACAACCTCCCCCGCCACCTTCGCGATTATGGGATATGCCTTTTTCGGGACCATGAGGGTGACGTATCCCGCCCTTGTCCTGAGCGCGGCAAGCGAGCTCTGCGCGGCGGCAGCCGCGAGCGCAGGCGCCCCTGTATATCCTAGGCTCCCCCCTATCACAAGGACGCTCCCGTTCGAGTATTTGTTTGATGCCATCGCCTTCGGTTCTGTCGCAAGCGCGATGTCCCCCGGCCCTGCCATGATCTCGGCGGATAGCGGTATCCCAATGTCGAGCAGCTTAGATTCCTTGAAGCTCTTCCTCTCTATCCCCCTTTTGTATTTATGGAGCTCCAGCAGGATTTTCGGCTTTATGCATACCGGCATCGCTTTCCCCGTATCCGCGTCCATGCCCGATGGCACATCTATGGATATTACGGGCTTGCCGCTGCCATTTACGGCCCTGACGGCATTTGCATATTCCTGCGAGAGCGCCCCCCTGAGCCCGACGCCCACAATGGCGTCTACGATAAAATCAAAATCCGATAGCCTCTTCTCCACTACCTCCATCCCTTCCTTCCCCTCTCTTATCTTTCCCTCCCTGCCGAACAAGGAATAGTTGACGAGCGCGGCTTCCTTAACAATCCTCTCCCTGCGCCCTATAATCGTAACTTCGGATTCCACCTTGGCCATCGCATGCCTTGCGGCAGCCATCCCTATGGAACCCTTCCCCCCTGTCCCGCAGAGGAAAAGCACCCTCTTGCCCCTCGCTTCTCTTACCACTTCGGCAGCAACTGCATGGCCGGCATTCTCGTCCATCATGCTTTCGCTCAGCCCCTGCGAGGCGGCGTTGCGCCTTATGGCGTAGACCTCCCTGATCCAGAGGGTTTTTCTGGTATGGACGGAAAACCCTTTTAAACTTTCCATGATACAAGATTATCTAATAAGGTTATAAAAGCAGTAGGTGTCCTTGTGCCCAAGATATTCAAATCCAAAAACAACGACCTCCTGGTCAACATACCAACCTCCATAGCCAAGGGGATGGAGTTGGCTGACGGCGACGACGTGGAGTTCATAATGCATGACGGCAGGTATTGCATATTCGCGAAGAAGGAGGCCGGCGAGGGGTCCGTTACAAGAGCCTACCGCCCACCGAATGCCTCCTCCTCAAAGATGGCTGAGAGGGGTCCAGAAATCAACAGTGCCGAGCTGGCGTTCCTGAAGAAACTCGATACGATAAGGTATGGGGAGAGGACAGAAAGCAAGGTCAAAGGGATCCTTTCGGAGCGCGAGCGCGCCCTGATCAGGCCACTGCTGGACAGGGGAATCATATCCCTTTATAGCAAGAAGGGAGAGGGGGAGCCGAAGTATGGTATAAACAAAGTTGTGTATGACAAGTTCCTTTTCGGGAAGAGGGAGAAGACGGCCGCACCTGTTGCGCGCCCCGCTGCCGCTGTCCAGAAAGCCAGGAGCGACCTTCCAGAAGAGAAGCCGCAGAAGAAGTGGATGGACTATATAAATACCGGGGACAACCAGTCCCATTTCTTGGAGACCAATGGCTATGTCGTGCTGAACACGGAGATGGAGGCAAGGGAGCTCTCCTCCCATCTCGAGGACAGCATAAGGCACGGCATGGTCGTAGGTACAAGGGCTTTCAACAAGAAGTTCTATGTCCTGCTCAGGGGATTCATAAGCAAGAATGCACCGAAGATACTCAAATGCCTGGACAAAAGCAGCGTCAGCGTTTCCGAGATCTCCAAGGAAACATCCATTGACGAGGACGGTATCAGGGCGATCCTATACGTGCTCTCAGAAAGCGGGGATGTGAGCGAAGTGAGGCGGGACGTGTTCAGGATCGCTTGACCTCCCTCCCTATCTCTTCGCCCTTTTGTTTTCGTACATCCTCTCGTCGGCGGATTTGACCATCTTCCCGATGACATTCTCTTCGTTTATATCAAATTCCTCCAACGAGGCTATCCCATATGATGCCGATATCCCGTTCGATTCCAGGATTTTCATCGCCCTGCCAATCGCTTTCTCTGCTGCATTCCTCCCGGAATCGGCTATTATTATATAGAATTCGTCTCCTCCTGTCCTGCATACCCTGTCTCCCTCGCGCATCGCGTCCTGCAGCACCGCTGCGCTCTTGCATATTATTTCGTCCCCTGCGACGTGTCCCCCTGCGTCGTTGACCCCTTTTAGGTTGTCGAGGTCCACGACCACGATCGAGAACATCATGGTGTGTTTGCTGTCATGCATGTGCCTGCGTCCTATATCCCGTATCTCTTTTGCCATGAGGTCGAACATCCTTCTGTTGCCGGCGCCTGTCATCTGGTCAATGTCAACAAGTTTCCTTAGCCTGTCTATCTCCATGTCTTTGGTCCTCAACATCCCCTTGAGCATGCTTATCTCCTTATCCTTCTCGCCCATGTCAATCTCAAGCGTGGAGATGCTTTTTCCCTCCCTTCTCGTTTCATTTGTTTTATGTACCATGTCCCTCTCCCTTTATTCTTGGTAATTTTTTGGAGCCCGCCACCTATTTATGCTTATTGCCGTGGGCGAACTATCGGATAATTATGCCGCTTTCCGAGAGTTCCGAGAGCTGTTTGGCCAGGGGAAGGAGTCGACGGCCAGAAGGCATGGCAGAGATGTTTCGAGATGATCGCGGGGCCGTCAATCTCTGCGACTCACCACTTGCGGCATCATCCCTTCCGTGAAAGGGTACGGAGTTCCCCGCCCACCTTGCTGATACTATCCTGGGTTCGGAATGGGATCCTGGTCTGCCCATTCGTTACCTTTTTGTTCTTTGCCCCTATAACATTACTGGCAAAGAACGGCTCTCTATAAAAGCCATCATTCAACGCGATCGCCATGATCTCATATCCTATAGCAGCGGCAATCATTTCGACCTTCCTCTTCGCCTTCGGAGACACGATTTCAAGGAGGGTCTCCTCTCTTTCCGGCAGCATGTCAACCTCGCTGCTTTTTATCGGTTTCGGCATCGTCCCGATGCTTCTCGCCGCCGCCTTCCTCCCTGCCTTTATAACTCCTTCAGAGGCTGTAGTTTCGGCCCTCTCCGGAGCCCTCCTGGCATTGGGATACATTGCCTTCTACAAGACCCTCGAGACGGAGCAGGTCTCCAATGTCGGGGTGGTTAGCGAGATAATACCTGTCGTGATTATAGCGTTCGGCATCCTTTTTCTCGGAGAGCGGATATCATCGCTCGGCATGGTGCTGATGGTGGTGGTGCTGTCTGGGGTGCTGCTGGCGACATTCAATCCCGGGATGGGGTTCAACAGGAAAATCGCCCCGGCGGTGCTGTCCGCATTCATATGGGCCATATACTGGCTTCCGATATCATACATGATCTATGGTTCTTCCGATTACGTCCTCCCTCTGCTCATCTCAAGGGTGTCTGCCTTTGTCCTCATATTGGCATATTTCGCTATATCCTCGTCAAAAATCCGGATTCCGAAGATCGGCCTCTCCGCGTCAAGGGTGGCCGCATACGGGCTGGCTGGCGGGATCATGGACGGGACGGCAACGCTGTTGTTCGGGTTCGCGACGCATGCAAAGCTTCTTGTCGTGGCAGCCGCCATAACGACGATTACACCAATTATCATAATGGCGGCGGCATACTTTCTTTTCAAGGAACGGCTTACCCCTATCCAGAAAGCGGGCATACTGGTTGCAGTAATCGGGGCGATCGGGCTTGCCTTGATCTAAACTCTGCTTGTGGGCGGCGTGGGACCGATCGCCAGGCAGGGCGCCATCCATTGCAAAACAAACGAAGAATGGTTTCCCGCTCCCCGCAGTTAAACTTTTAAAGGGTGGCGGATAATAATTTCCTGTGCTCTGCACGCAATACGGGCCTGTAGCTCAGCTTGGATAGAGTGGCATCCTCCTAAGGTGATGGTCGTGGGTTCAAAAAGAGAATACCTAATGCAGTTTTCTCCTGAAAGTCCCACCAGGCCCGTCCGACGGTGTTGTAATGTCGATGAAAAAAAAGAACGAAGATGCAATCCCTCGAGCCGTGGGGCGGAAGGCGGCGGCCTCAGCCAGCCCTGTTTTTTTGGTGAAGCCAGCCATAAAGAGCCTCGGCCTTGACTACCTGCATATATCTTTGATAGTCCTTGTGCTGGTGCTGGCCGTCCTCGCGTTTTCGTTATCCTCCTTCAAGCAGGCTCCACAGCAGCAGCTCCAGAGCTGCGGCTATGGTCTGAATCCAGACGGTTCATGCATAACCCCTCTCCACAGCGGCAAGGAGGCCCTTGCGGCGGCCGAAAGGCTGATAGCGGATTATGCGTATACCAACTCCTCCCTTTCACTGCTTCCCTATTATTCACTGGTGAACGAATCCAAAGTCTCCTATCTCAACGCCAGCAAGGAGTGGCTGGTCGTGGTCCCATACGACGACCCGCTCAACGGCGAGGTGCTGAACATATCCTTCATCCTCTACGATTCAAACCTCTCCCTCTCCGAACCCTTCCTGGAGATGGTAAAGCCGCTTTCCCTGCATAACAATACGGTCGTCCATCCTGGGGTGGTGAGCATATACGGTAGGACCTCCTGTGCTTCGAATTCGACGGTCCCGGTATACCTCTTTACGGATCCTTATGCGCCAGGGGCGTTCAGCAGCATAAGGGCCGCAATAAACGCAAGCAAGGCATACGGCAGCAAGGTCAACATGAGCTATTTCTTCATATTCGCAGGAAATTCGGCGCAGTTCTACAACAGCTACGGGGTCAACTCAACCCAGGCCATGGGAAGGTACCTGATGTGCGCATCCAGGCAGAGCGAATTCGGTGCCTATCTATCCAATCTAAGCAGGGTATTCTACGGCTCTCCGGTGAGCGGCACCACCCTCTCCCAGCTGGCTGCCGGTGCGGGGTTCAACATGAGCCTCTTCGGTTCCTGCCTGCAGGATTCGTCATCGACCATGGACAGCCAGGCATCGCTCTCGAAACTGTATGGGGTGGTATCGACTCCTGAATTCGTGGTCGGCTGCAAGTATTCCACCATACCTCAGAGGCTTGACAGCGCGATAAACTACACCATTTCTGGATGATGGAGGGAGAAGAGGCAAGGGCCATCCCCCTTGTCATCTCTCATCCGATGGTTCGGGTTTAAGGTCTTGGGCTATGCCGCCTTCGAGAGCTTCTCTCCGCATGTGGAGCAGAAAACCGCATCGGCGGAGTTTTTGGCTCCGCATTTGCTGCAGAATACCCCGCTCTCATCATCCTCTCCCGCTGCACCGCCTCCCCCGCCGACGGTTATCATCTTGCTTATGTAGTCGGAGATCTGCTTAGCATCAGATTTCCTCAGCCCGTCGATCTCTCCCTCCTCTCTCCCTCCCTTGAGCAGCCCCTTGTCCCTGTCGTACCCCTGCACCCTTATGAATACGGAACCGTTTATTATGCCGCTCTCGAGCCTTACGCTGGTCACCTGCTTGTACGCTATGCTCTCGTAATCTATCCTTATCCCCAGCGTGGCACGGTTCACTATTATTATCCTCTTGTTGGTGCACACAACGGTTGTAGGGGTCAGCACAGACCCGCCCGGGCCGATCCTGCGCTGCGTTGCAGTTATCTCGACAGTTTCGCCCGGCATGAGTACGCTTTTCACCCTCTCCACATCTTCCTTGTCTATGGCCATCTAAACACAAACTTTTGACAACCTTTAAATTTATAAACGGATGCCGCAAACGAGGTATTTATATTGATTGCTCTCCAATCCCTAATGTACAATCCCTAACTGTAAATCTGGTTCACAACATCCACCATAATTGATTTTTGACGGTCGCCAAAATGCAACATACTAAACGTTTATCAAGGGAGACCTCCAATGGGAAATTTTCCCAGAAGACGGTGAGGATCCGCAATGGCCTCATGCTATTGCCCGTCAAGGCGACATCCCTCGCGTCGAAATGCGTAATCCTCCATTCCGGCAAGTTTGTCTCAAAGAGCAACAGGAGCGCCAAGGTCTTCCTGGGCCGTTTATCCCGCAGGACGGCGATTCTCGAATCCTTGACGGCAAGCCTGGCAAGAGGGGATCAGTTGAGCGGGCAGCAGCTCTACGGCGCCTTGAAATCCTCGATAGCCTCCTATGTCGGCCTCTTCTATTCCTTGGATGATTATGAGAGGCGGAGCTATCTGGGGTTCTGCGAGGAGGCGGGGATAAAGGGCAAGGAGAGGCCGGAAGACAACATGCTGCTCATGCCTGCCATAATGTCGGGCAACGGGGTATCGAGATACTCGACGTTCAAGAACCTGTTCTCGGAGGTCTACAAGAAGCAGTTTTCCACCATGTGCAATTACAGCTCCGACGGGCTGAGGATAGACCTCTTCGAGCAAAAGGCATCGATAAACGAGATACCCGCCAGCGTCATCAGGTACATAAGCTCCGGCATAAGCGAGATGGCGCTCCGCGTCAAGGGAATCGAGAGAGGGGAGATAAACCCCCTGATGGACCTCCAGGCCGCGGAGGGCTTCATAGGCAAGATCGTGGAATTCAGCATGAGGGGCAAGACATGCATCGCATATTACATCGAGGAAAGAGTCGACATGGCGAAATCATGCCACCGCATGATAAGGAAGTGACCATATGCCCCGGGATGCGCAACACATATTATATTTAGCGCCAAATAAATTTGCTTATATCGCTCTGATCGTCTAGCTCGGTCAAGGACGCGGCCCTCTCAAGGCCGAAGCCCGGGTTCAAATCCCGGCCAGAGCAATAAAAATTATAGGATTACAACAATTTCATCAAATATTCGGTCCTGAATACGCTATCCCTTTTTTACCGTCATAATCTGGGTCATTGGTCCAGATGCCATCGCATTTCAATGCCATGCAACAGGCCACATATGTGGCATCCCCTACATCATTTTCAATCAGTCTCACCGCCATATCCCTTTCCTTTTTGTATTCAGCGCTAGGTATAATCCGGATTCCCCTTACCGACAAGTCGATCAATAGCCCCACTTCGCCTTCAGATATTCCAGCTTTTTCCGCTATGTATTTTCTATGCTTGTAAAGTTCGTCGATCAAATAATCCGGGGCTACCAAGGCGAACTTGCCGCTTATTATTACTTAACTTAACCTCGCCAAATTAAACCTTTAAAGGTAGTGTTGTCTCATCGTTTTTGTGATAAAATGAGAGACAACGTAACACTACCATTAGGTAGTATAGCAGTAACAGATAAAACGGAATCGGATTATGCCTTGATATCGGGTATCTTCGGAAAAGCAGGAGGCAAGACCCGAAATTTCGTCGGCGATGGATTATATCACCCTGTCATCGCAGGGGTCTCCCATAACCTTTCCTACGGCAATCGGCGTTGATTCGGAGGGGTTGCATAAAAGTATTTATTTATTTCCCCCCTATCTTACTTTGGAGAAGTTACGATAGTCTATTAAACTGGTGTGGGGTTGTACACTGAATATCGCATACCTGATAAATATTTCACTTCATGGTTTAGCATACGCAACGCATTTGGTTGAGGTATCATTTAAGAGGCTATTTCTGACTTGTCCGCACAGATTGTAGTGATTACAATGGCAAAAACATACATAGATATAGTAAAATACATGGTGGAAGCGAAATTCGACATATCGGGCGTGGTAGACAAGCCCGACATAATAGGGGCGATATTCGGCCAGACGGAAGGGCTGCTCGGCAGCGATCTGGACTTGAGGGAGCTGCAGAAAAGCGGCAAGATCGGCAGGATAGAGATTGAGAGCACATCCCTCGGCAATAAGACGAGCGGCAGGTTGCTGCTCCCTTCGTCCCTCGGCAGGGTGGAGACATGCATCCTCGGCGCGGCGATAGAGTCTGTCGACAGGGTTGGTCCATTCGACACCTCCTTCAAGGTGCTGAAGGTCGAGGACACGAGGAGCGAGAAGAGGAATAAGATCGTCAACAGGGCGAAGGACCTCCTCAAGAACCTCCTCACAGTCGAGATGCCGGACAGCAGGGAGCTAAGCGAACTGGTCGAGGCCGACGTGAAGCTTAGTACGATTACTGTCTACGGCAGGGATTCCCTGCCTGCCGGGCCGGATGTCGGCACCTCCGACGAGGTGGTGCTTGTCGAAGGCAGGGCAGACGTGATAACCCTGCTGAAGAACGACATAACGAACTGCGTAGCTATCGGCGGAGCTTCTGGGACGATACCGCAAACGATAATCGATCTCTGCAGGTCCAAGGACGTCACCCTCTTTCTCGACGGGGACAGGGGAGGGGACATGATATTGAAGAATCTCACCAGCGTCATACCCGATATCGATTATGTCGCAAGGGCTCCGGACGGCAAGGAGGTGGAAGAGCTTACGAGGAAGGAGATCATCAAGTCCATCAGGTCGAAGGTTCCGATGGACCAGGTGCATCATAAAAAGCCTATGCAGCAGGAGAGGGAGGATTCGCAACGGCACGACAGGGAGCCGCGCCACAACAGATACGGAAGTGAGAGCCCTTCCACACAGGAACCCTTCCGCGGAGCCGCAAGGCAGCCAAGGCCTCCAGAGGGAAGCAATTACGAACGAGAGAGCCATGACTTGAGGCAGGAGCGCGCGCCTTTCGGTTATAGGTCTCCAGAGAGGGAGGGCCAGGATCGCAGGTACGAACGGGAGGGCAATGAGAGCCAGCCGCAGAGGGACAGCCGTTCCCGCATGCCTTCGGCAAGGGAGAGCCGTGACTACAGCCAGGAAGCGGGAAGGGAATCTTCAGGCCGCATATCCGAGCGGGAACAATCCGACCGTATGCCTGGGAGGGAAAATCAGGACCACAGGCAGGAACGGGAGGTTCATGACCGCACCATTGAAACCGATGACAGGCAGGAAAAGCCGGAGAGGGGCGCGAACAGGTTCAGCAGATCCATCCGTCCGGGCAACGCGGAGCCGATACTCAGCCCTACTGACATAGCGCACAGGATGGAGGGCAAGCGCCTCTCCCGCCCGAGCATCATCGACGAAGTGGCTGCCGAAATATCCGGCACTGACGAAAGCGGCGATATCGGGAGCATACCGCTCATTACGCCGAAAGCCGATGCAAAGCCGGCGGAGATGGACAAATTCGTTGCTGCGATGGGCGATCTCAAGAACACCCTCAGGGGGAGGCTGTATAACAGCAGCGGCGATGTGATATCTGAGATTCCCATAAGGGAACTCATCCAGGCCGTGCAGGATACTCCGGGCGTCTACGCCATAGTCTTTGACGGGATAATAACGCAGAGGCTCGTGGAGCTTTCAAACAGGAGGGAGGTCAAGGTGATATGCGGGCTACGGGCCAGCCAGCTTTCCAAGTCCTACGACATGGTGCTCTACACGGCGGAGAAGGGAAGGATATAACCCTCCCTCTATCTCCTTTTATCTCCTAGTGCCCACAGCTGTCGGATGCCAGATTGCCGCGTTGGAACTGCGCATGCGGCGGGATTCAAAGTATGCAAGAATGGTGGATTTCGATGAAACTGGCTTATGCTGACGATGTGCACGGCACCACCGAGATCTATGAAGGAATAATAGAGGCCGCCGCCGCGAACGAGGCAGATGTCCTTGTCTTCGGGGGCGATATGCTCCTCCATACCCGCCGGAGGTCAAGCATCTCTGAAAACGCAGAGATGCAGAAGAGGAACCTGGACGATATCATCGCCCTCTTTTCAGAGGCGAACTCAGCATACGGCATGGAGACGATATTCATATTCGGGAATGGGGACATGCGCATAAACGAGGGGTACGCCCATGCCGCGGCGGCAAGGGCGAAAGGGGTGCACTATCTCAAGAACAATTATCTTGTGATGAAGGACATCGCCTTCGCCGGCTATCCCTATGTAAAGTCCATCCTCTATTCCGTGCGCGACTGGGAGAAAACGGATACTCCGGACAGTCCCTCCCCTGAACCAAAGGATGAGTTCATGGCGGGGTGGTACAGCGTAAAGCCGGAGGAGGGGACGATATACGACGATGTTACCTCCCTCCTCTCCCGTGCACCTCCAAACAAGAAGCTGGTGCTGATAGCCCACTCCCCGCCTTATGGCACTAACCTGGATCTATCTAAAATAGATGACGGGGAAGCGCCTCTCCATATCGGGAGCAAGGGTGTGAGGATGGCGATAGAGGAGTACCACCCATTCGCCGCGTTCCATGGGCACATACATGAATCGAACCAGCTGTCCGGCAGCTATTTCGACCTTATCGGGAGCACGATTGCATTCAATCCTGGCTGGGCCTCTCCCCACAGGGTCAACCTCATCTTTTTCGATACGGAGAAGGGCATGCACAGCCTCTTCGGCTGCATAGACGAATACGGGGTTACGCACTCCACCTGATCCAACGGGCGGGGGGGCATGGCATCCCAGCCGAAGCAGTGCGGGATTTCCCCAGCCCCAACGCGGAATACCGTTTGGCGCAGCAGGGTCCAGCCCCAGTCATTTTTTGCCCTTGATCATCCTGAACAGGTTGTATGAATGCAATGCCACAGCGGCACCTAGAGCGATCAACCCCGGGATGACGATCAGGCGGGATATCCCGATGGCAACGAGGCCGGACATCGCCGTAGTGAGGGCAATGATCCCTACATTGAGCAATGCAAATTCTGCCTTGACCTTTTTGTTGTCTGCGAAAGCGGAGTGGGAGAGGCCTGGTATGAATATGTACGTCAGCCCGAATATCATCATGGCCACGAAGCCGTACAGCTCCATCACGAACACGGCGTCCCTGTCAAGCGGAACCAATTGCAGAAGGGCGACGGCGATCAGTACCACCCCTGCCATCAGGTAGAGCATGCTCGTCCCGACGAACATGAGGGCGAGCTTTGCATTGGCCGATACATTGTCCCCAGCGGTCATGTCATCGTATCGATATCTTTTCCTCCATCTTTCCTATTTCCCCCGTAAACATCGTCGTGAAATCCATCTCTGCGATGGCGGCTACCCTGTCTAGAACCCTGACCGCGTTCACGTAGTGCTTTCCGACGGCGGTTTCCTCCGAAAGCATGAGGGCGCCGCTTCCGTCAACTATCGCGTTCGCCGCATCGCTCACCTCTGCCCTTGTCGGGGCCGCGTTATCCACCATCGAGGCGAGCATCTGCGTCGCCGTTATGGAGAATTTCCCTGCCCTCTTCGCTTCCCATAGCACCATCTTCTGCACCCTCGGGACGTTCTCCAGCCCTATCTCTACGCCAAGGTCGCCCCGTGCAACCATAACCCCATCTGCGGCGTCTATGATGTCCTTATAATTCCTTACCCCGTCCTTGCATTCTATCTTAGCTATCACGGGAGTGCTGTGCCCGCTTTCCTTTATGATCCTCTTCGCCTGCCTCACGTCGTCGCCAGTCCTGACGAACGAGAGCGCGATATAATCCACCCCGTTCTCCACCCCGAACTTCATGAAGTCTATGTCCTCCTTTGTTATCGCCTCTATTTTCGAGGCCGAGTCGGGTATGTTTATCCCCTTCCTGCTTTTCAGCGTGCCTCCGTTCTCCACGGTGCATCCTATCCCCTCCTTGTCTATGTTCGTCACCTTGAGCTTCATGGCGCCGTCGGCAAGATAGATCTCGCTCCCTACCTCTACGACATCATAAAGCGCATACGCTATCGGTATGTAATTCTCCCTCCTTTCCTTGTTTTCCGAGAGAACTACGTGCGATCCCATGACAAGCTCCATCGGGTTGCTGAGGTTTCCGACCCTTATCTTGGGCCCTGGCAGGTCCTGCAATATCTTCACGTCCCTGCCCGATTTCATACCGCACGCCCTTACTGTTTTTATTCTTTCGAGGTGTTTGTCCTTCGCTTCGTGCGAGAAGTTCAGCCTCGCTATGTCCATGCCTGCCTCTATCAACGACATCACCGCCTCCTCGGAAGAGGTCGATGGTCCCAATGTGCATATTATCTTAGTTCTCCTTGGCATTTTATCGCCTTGACATCCTGGTAATAATACCATACGCTGCATGCATTATTACACCCATCAGATATATCTGCTTTTCATATCCCGCCATTTCCCTGGCTGTCGCTGGCAACGGGTGCGGCATCAATCCGTTAGCATGCCTAAAAACCCCTTCTGGCTCCTCTGCGGCAGTGGTGGTATCTTCCAGTAACTTCCCCTGCCCCCTATCCTATTTTCACCCCAGGGTGTCCGTGCCGGTGCAAACAAAATAAAAACATTCGCATATAATAAAACTTATTTGTTGATGCGCCATGGTTTCCTGCATTCGTGTAAGTTCCGATGTCCTTGTCCTCGGCGCAGGCGGAGGCGGCCTCAGGGCGGCGATAGAGTCGCAATCCCTCGGGGCGAAAACCATCGTCGTATCGAAGTCGGTTTTCGGCAAGGCGCATACGGTCATGGCCGAGGGGGGGATAGCCGCATCGCTCGGCGATGTTGATCCCAAGGACAGCTGGGAGGTGCACTTCTCCGATACCGTTAGGGAGGGCGTGTATATAGGCGATTGGAGGTCCGCGGAGATACTCTCCAAGGAGGCGCCTGAAAGGGTCTACGAGCTTGAACACTACGGCGCCCTATTCGACAGGACTCCCGAGGGAAAAATAATGCAGCGCGCTTTCGGCGCACACACCTACAGGAGGCTCTGCCATGTGGGCGACAAGACAGGGTTGGAAATAATACAGACCCTCAAGGACATGGTGCTCCATCTTGACATAGAGGTGATGGACGAGGTATTCATTACGAAAATCGTCGTCTCGGGAGGGCGTGCCGTCGGGGCTATTGGCATCCGGATGAGGACGGGCGAGGTCATCGTATTCAGCTCAAAGGCAGTCATCGTTGCGACTGGCGGGTGCGGCAGGATATACAAGACGACATCCAACTCCTGGGAGTCGACCGGGGACGGCATAGCGCTGGCGTTCAATGCTGGCGCCGAATTGAAGGACATGGAGATGGTGCAGTTCCACCCTACCGGGATGGTCTATCCCCCAGGGGTCAAGGGGCTCCTGGTCACCGAAAGCGTCAGGGGGGAGGGCGGCATGCTGTTCAATTCGAAGGGCGAGCGCTTCATGAGGCGCTATTCGCCGAAAAGGATGGAGCTCGACGCGAGGGATGTCGTAGCCAGGGCTGTCTATGCCGAGATCATGGCAGGAAGGGGGACGAAGCACGGCGGTGTCTACCTCGACATATCCTACAAGGGAGCGGCTTTCATAAAAAAGAAGCTCCCTGGCATGTACGAGCAGTTCAAGGAATTCGCAGGGGTCGACATAACAAAGGAGAAGATGGAGGTCGCCCCGACGGTCCATTACCATATGGGCGGCATATCCGTCAATCCGGAGGATTGCAGGACGACCGTGGAAGGGCTCTTCGCCGCGGGGGAGGTAACAAGCGGCCTCCATGGCGCAAACAGGCTTGGCGGCAACTCCCTGGCAGACATACTTGTATTCGGCAGGAGGGCAGGGGTGGGTGCGGCGTCCTATTCCAGATCCAGGGAAGGTGCGGCCAGCGACATAGAGGCATCGGCAATAGATGCGGAGATGGGAAGGATCGCGGCGATGTTTTCCGATTCTGACGGCAGCAACCCCTACCAGCTGGTCAACGAGCTAAGGGACAACATGGCTGGCAATGTCGGGATAATAAGGGAGGAAAAGGGGCTGAGGGCTGCTCTCGACTCTATAAACTCGATTAAAGAACGGGCGCAGAGGGTAAGGGTTGCCGGCAACATGGTATACAACCATGCCCTGTTCGGGCTCCTCGAACTCCAGAACATGCTTATCGTATCCGAATGCGTAGTCCTGGGCGCGTTGGAGAGGAAGGAGAGCAGGGGCGCGCATACGCGCAGCGACTATCCCTCCAAGGACAGATCATGGAAGGCGAACATTGTATGCATGAATGACAATGGGAAGATAGCACTGCGCAAGGACGAGGTGCGTCCAATGCCCGCGGATCTCCTCAAGATCGTCGGGGAAGAGGTGTATTGATGAAAAAGATCTCGCTGGGCATATACAGGCAGGATCCCTCTGCCGACAGGAAGGGCAAAATCGTGAAGTACCATGTCCCTGTGGAGGAGGGGATGGTGGTGCTCGATGCGGTCAGGCACGTCCAGGAGAATACCGACCCTACGCTCGCCGTGCGCTGGAATTGCAAGGCGGCGAGGTGCGGCTCCTGCGCAGCCGAGATAAACGGGGTGCCTAAATTGATGTGCAAGACGAGGATCGAGGACATAGGGGACGATATAACCGTCGAACCGATGAGGTCATTCACGCTCGTAAAGGACCTTGTCACCGACATCTCCCCTGCCTGGGCGGTGGCGAGATCGCTGCCGCATTTCCACCCCAGGCAAAGGTCGGTCCACCCGTTCAGGATAGAGGAGATGGATGTGGAGCGCTCCCAGGAATTCAGGAAATGCATAGAGTGCATGCTGTGCATGGATGTCTGCCATGTCAAGAGGGAGCACAACACCTCCTACGTCGGGCCGAGATACATAGTCAAGGCGGCATCGCTCGACATGCATCCGATGGATTCCCTGGACAGGTCGAAGTTCCTCGACAGGGAGGGGGGGATAGGTTACTGCAACGTCACCAAGTGCTGCCAGGCCATATGCCCTGCGCACATAAGGATAACCGAGAATGCGATAATCCCTGAGAAGGAGCGGGCGGCGGACCTCTTCTACGATCCGCTGATGATGCTGCTGAAAAGATTGAGAAAGGTGAAGGATTGACCGCAGCAAAAAGGAGGATCGTCCCGGAAGAGCTCTCAAACCCGAGCTGGAGGGTCCTCTCATTCATCTTCCTGCTCCTTGCAGCCTTTGTTGCGCTATTGCTCTTCCCTGTTCCCGAGTTCAAGGGCTACATCGACCCCTTCTATTCACCATTGATCCTGTTGCTGCCCATCCCCGCCATGCTGCGGTTGACCTGTTATACCTTCAGGAGGGGGTACAACAGGCATGTCTTCCAGCATCCGCAGGCCTGCGAGGCGGCAAACAGGAACGATGACAGATCCCGCGATTATACGGGGGAGACGACTCCGTTGATGAAGATCGAGAACCTACACAGGTATTTCGTATACGGTTCCCTGCTGATACTTCCTTTCTTCTTTTACGACCTCTTCGTCTCCCTGACTTACGGAGGCGGATTCATACTGAGGGCGGGCAGCATACTGATGATCGTGGAGACGGCGCTTGTGACTCTGTACCTGTTGTCGTGCAATTCGATAAGAAGCTTGATAGGCGGCAGGAACGACTGCTTCAGCTGCATGCATGCGCCGAGGGCGAGAAAGGGGGTGTACGACCTCCAGTCCTTCTTCAACAGCCACCATGACAATCTGGCATGGCTGAGCCTGATATTTGTCGTCGCGGTTGACCTCTACATACGCGCCCTCATGGCGGGCTGGCCGATAGACTTCACGCTGTTCAAGATAGTGGGTATTTGAATGAAGATAAATCCGAGCCGTCGATATCCGATGTTCTTCATAGGGTCCATGCTGGCGATATCATCGGCATTCCTTTTCCGGCTGGGGCTTCCAGGCGCGGTTGCGGCCGCGATGGCTGTCACGGGGTTCCTGCTCTTCGCGGCATCAATCCTATTGCCCTAAGCGGCCGGGACCGCAGGGGCTGCTTCACCGGGAGGTTTTCTGTTCCCCTGCTGTTTTTACGGGAGATAATGCGAGTTCCATAAAAATTCTGCTGAAAGCAAACTTATATATAATGTACTGATATAATATCAGAGCAGGATGCCATTGGAAATCGGGAGAGAAGGAGAGATCCTTTCTTTGTTTTCCGCAGAAATTCCAAGACGCTTCCCAAGAACGGTTGCCGATATTCGTCTGCAGGATTTGACGGCGGGGTGCGCCCTGTCGGCTGTGCTGTGGCGTGCTGCAATCGTCCAAAAATATCATACTGGTGGAAAAATGCCGAATATATCAGAAATGGTCCTTACCGCGACGGCAGAGGATATCGACGATGACGACGAGGAGATCGACGACGACAGCGACGACTGGGACGAGGAGGAGTGATAATCCTCCCAGTTCGGTTGGGCTGTAAGCCGTTCCTCCATCCTGTTTCCCATGAGGCATTTGTATTTGGCCCCTAATTAAAAAAAGAATCCTCCCTCCTGTTTATCTTCAACGTGTCCTTCTTGGATATCCTGTAGCTTGCCGGTGTCTTCTTCATCTCGTCCAGCTTTATGAAAAACCATTCCCTGCCCTGCATCCTCCATGCTATGAAAGTCTCCATCCCCGTATTCCTTTCCCATTCCTTCAGGTTTTCTATCTTCTCTCCCGCAACCGAGATCCCGCTCTCGTTCCACGCCTTGCATTCGAAAGCGAACCCCTTTCCCTCCCTGAATGCTATCACGTCAGGGCTGAGGGAGTTTACCCCGCTCCCTGCAGCCCTCATCACGGAATATCCATTGTCCTTCAACATGGAGATAAGCTCCCTTTCGCTCCTCGCCCCTTTTACGTACCTGTTCAAGCAGACCCCTTCTTCTCCACCATTGGGGCATCCCTGTCTATCATCCTGTATATCGCGAATATAGCTACCGTCGATACCACATTTGTGAACAATATGGTCATGAACATGGTGTCCAGGAATCCCGGTATCACTATCCCCATCGTGAGCGGCAGCGTCGCGATTATCGCCGGGGAGAGCCCCCTGGGCACGTTCGCCGCGATAAGCCAGCTCTCCTGTTTCATGCGGTTTCCGTCGTTTGCAGACATGTATTGCTTCAGCAGCGGCGCAAAGAGGAACCTCGCGAGTATGGCGATGATCGATATTACGACTCCCGCCGCTATAATTGCTACGGACAACCCAGACATGCTGAACAGCATCCCTATGTAGACAAAGAAGAAGGTGCTTGTGAAGAATGTTATCTCCCTCTGGTACTCCTTTATGTGCGATATGTCCTTGAATATAGATACGTTCTTGTCCTCTCCGCTCTTTACATCGCTTACCTGGATCCCTTTTATCCCTATGTTCGCGAGCACAATACCGAATACGAATATCGCTATCGCCCCGCTTATGTTGAGTTCCTGCGCTATGCCGTAGGTGGCGACCACCATCGCTATCGTAAGCATCCAGCTGTAATCCTTGCTGTACTCCTTGAACCTGCCCAGCACGTATATCCAGATCAGCGCAAGTATAATCCCGAGCGCAAGGGAAGAGAGGAGGTTGGTCACGAATAGGGAGACGGCGGACTGGACGCTCACGACCCCTGTTACGAGGAAGCCCAGCAGTATGATCGGCACTATGAGCTCGAATAGGTCGCTGGTGACGCTCTCATAGAGCAGGGTGGTGGAGAGCTTCTCCGGCATTTTCAGCACCTTGATTATCGTGGGCACTATGATGCTGCTCGGGCCGGAGATCGCGAACCCGAACACCAATGCCTCTATGATGTTCCAGTGCATGAGGAGCAGGGCTATCTCGGCAGCCGCGAGCGCCGTAGTGATCACCACTATGGTCATGAATCCCGTCGCCCTCATCATGACGGTCTTAAGGTTGTAGAAGTTTATGCTCATCCCGACGTCGAACAGCACGAAGGATATGGTCAGCGCCGTTATATACGGCGTGAGCTGCGCCATGACGCTGGCCGGCCCCACCGAGACAAGTTTCAAGATAGGTCCTATCAGGAGCCCTATGACCATGAGCGGCAGGACGCTGGTCACCCTTATCCTGTCGAACAGCGCATTGAGTATGAACCCCAGGAAGACGACCGCAGCCAGGAATATGAAGATTATGTTAACATTAATCAATCGATCACTCATGCTACCGGGAGGGTCCGGCTGGCGGCTCCTTTACATTGTCGTTGAATATTTTTATACGTTTCCAACCTCCTGGCTTTCAAACCCCGAGCGCCATCTGTCCCTTTCCCTTCCTGTGCGTCTCCCTGAGGGACTCCTTTATCTTCAGTATGTTGTCCCTCATCCTTTTCTCCCTGATCCTGGATATCATCAGGTATGCCTCGTCCTTGGTGTTGCGCGATACCAGTATGACGACCCTGCCGAATTTGACCCTGCCTGCCCTCCCCTTTCTCTGTATGTTCCTGATCTCGCTCGCCACCGGCTCGTAGAATACCACGTAGTCTACGCTCGGGATGTCCAGCCCCTCCTCCCCTATGGACGTTGAGACGAGGACGTTGAACTTCCCGTTCCTGAAATCCTCTATTGTCATGCGCTGTCCTTCCTGCGTCGTGCCATCCTTCTTGCCTACGAACTCCCTCGCTTCGATGCCAGCTTTCCTGAGCATGGAGGCAAGCGTGCGTATCGTGGATCTGTACTGCGCGAATATTATGGTCGTATGCCCTTTCATCTCTCCGCTCATCATCCCGAGTATGTGGCCCATCTTCGGGTGCTCCTCTCCCCTTCCTATCATCTCCCTCGCAATCCGTATCGCATTCTGTACCTCTGCATCCTTCAGTATGCCCTGCACCGCCCTGCTCCTTCTTTCCCTCTCCTCGAGGGATTTGAAGTAGTCGAGAAATGGCTGTATTCCCTCCGTGCCCGCCATGTCGTATGCGTGCGAGAGGTGCAGCAGGTAGACGTAGTCGTAGAGCGCCATGAACTTGTAGCTCTGCGCCTCTATCTTGCTTATGTTCGCTCCCATCTCCAGCAGCCTCCCTTTCGAGAGGTTGTCGAATTTCTTGAAGGGGCTCAGCCCATGCCTGTAGAGCTCCGTGAGGTGCTTCTCTATCACCGGCTTCAGGGTGCCCAGTATGCTGCCGACGCCCATGCCGTTGTCTATGTAGTCTATCCGTATGTCCGTCCCCATGGCATATTCCGCAACGTCCATGTCTGTGGAGATGCGCATCTCTATCTCCTCTATCCCCAGCGTGGATATTATCGCATCTATCTTCTTCCTGTCGCTTCCCGGCGATGCCGTCATCCCTATCTGCTGTATGCCCCTTTCCTTGCATTCGTTCGCTATATACGTATAGGCGTACTTCCCCACCGCCCTGTGGCATTCGTCGAAAATGACCATCCCGAACCCGTCGAGGTTGAGCCTCCCAACCTTTATGTCGTTCGCTATCGTCTGCGGGGTCGCGGCTATGACGCGGGCCTCCCTCTCCCTCTCCTTTCTTTCTGCCGTTTTCATCCTCCCTGTCAGGAGAAGTAGGAGGTTCTCGTCCATTTTGAGGAATCTTTTAATCGATGCAAGGTGCTGTTCGCTGAGCGGTTTCGTCGGCGCCAGGATTATGACCTTCTTCCCTTCGTAGAGGACGCGCGCCATCGCGAATATTCCTATGATCGTCTTCCCCAGCCCCGTGGGGAGGACAAGGAGCGTATTCTTTCCGCTGCCCATCCCTTTCGCTATGCTCAACTGGTATTCCCTCGGCTCTATCGCCTCCATATTGAGCAGCTTGCAGTACGGCTGCAAGGGATCCCATGTCGCCATAATATTTTATTGTGATTGGGATTTTTAACGCATGCTGCTTTCCCTGTATCCCTTTCGGGACCTGGGAATGTCTATCTTTCCTATGTGTGCACCCTGCCGCCTGGCTATTTTCCAATAGGGTCATGGTTTTTGCGCAGCATATCTACAATCTCGGCATGTGCGCGTATCCCATAGAACTTATGCATCTCCCCCCTCATCCCATATCTTCCCGCTACCGCTTTGGCCTTCATTTCCATTTTGTCCGCAATCGCCTCGAACCCGTTGCACCTGTAATCCCATATGATGTCCATCGATATCTTGACGACCATCCCGGCAAGCTCTTCTGCAACCTCCCTCTTTTGGATATGCGCCTCTGCCATCTCAAGCCCCTTCGAGGCGATCTGGAGAGCATGCTCTTCGGAATCGTTTTCGGCAAGTTTTCCTTCCTTATATTGCGTAGCGACCTCCTTGATCATCAACTCTGCGCTCGCTATTATCTCCCTCCTTTTATCCGTGGATCCATATCGCTTCGCCACATCCGCCCCTCTCAATGCGACCTCCAGCGCGGAGACCTTCCTCCCCTCTCCCCAATATTCCTTGATTGTTCCATCGACATCCTCGAGCAGTTCTTTCGACAATTCCATTGCCCTTCCCCTATTGCCCCCTGCGCCCTCGTTTCTCGAAAGGATATTCCATTTGCTGTCGAAAGCCCTTGCGTTCGCCCCTTTCTCCGCCATCTGCCTGCTGTTGTATGCCCCTTCGGAATCAACCCCCTCCCTTGTGGCATATAGCACGTCTTCCCTATTCACCGGCACGGCCGTCGGCCTTTCCCCTATTTTTTTAATCTCCAAGCAACCACGCAATTCCATGCACTAAAAAGGCTGTACCTGTCTACATATATAGCCCTTCCTGCCCTCTTGACTTCCTTGGCGCCCTTTGGCATTGCAGCTGCCAAAATAACTAGAAAATCCACCCCCGTTTACGAGAGAGGGACGTAGGCAGGATCCAGCCGAAGGTTTATAAAACCTACATACAAATACGCCTATTGTAATTGTGTGGATTGGATGGCCAGCATTAGGTATACTTTATGGGAAGCGTCAGACGCACTGGGCCGCCATAGGTTGGCTCTTGCCCTGGTTGTGGTGATTGTGGCAGCCGCCATCGTCTATCTCTACAACCCGAACCTGATATCCATCCCCATCGCCTCCGGTTCTTCCGCTCCCTCATACATGTATTGCGCAGGAATCAACGCCACCACCCATTCCCCGCAGACAATAATGGAGTATTCTAGATTATCCAGTAGCGGGATGGGCAAGTGGACCGATGTCGGGAATTTGCCATTGAACACAACGTTGGTCTCCTGCGTGGCAAACGGCGGTTATCTCTACTGCATAGAGGGGCACAACAAAACAACATCCCCTGCCTCGGGTAATTCGATCGCCAGGGCTGCGAATTATACCTCATTGGATACCTATTATGCGAAGATATCGAATACCACCCTGGGGTGGTCCGCGACAGCATCGTATGCTGGCGGATCCCCGTCGCTCTGTTTTGCATCCGGCTCTTATATCTATTGCCGCAGCATAGACAAGCATACAACAATCCCGTCCGCTGCTCTGCCTCTGCCATCTCCTATCAATCCATCTACTGCTAATACTTTCTCAACTCCTACATCATCCCCTTTCCAGTATTGGGACTACTCCGCACTTACCCCTGGGGGGACAGGCAACTGGCAATCCCGCCCTATAATTCTGAAATTGGTAAGGTCTTCCTGTGCGGTCTCGAATTCATATGTATATTGCGTGGGAGGGTACAATTTTACTACTTATAGCTTGAACAAGACGGTAATTCCCTCGCCCCTGGCGTATAGCGCCCCTATCGAAAGCAATGGCATCATCGGAAGGTTTGTAGCCGCAACCAGCTATCCTATCGGCATATTCGGCGAATCCTGTGTAACATCCGGCAGCTACATCTACTGCATCGCCGGTTATGAAAGTCCTATAGTCCATTCCGGCACGGGGGTGCCTGTAACCATCTCCCCTGTCTCTTCCGCATATTATGCAAGCGTATCCAATGGCACCATAGGCGCATGGAAGCCCACGACGGATTATCCGGTGAATGCATTGGGGGTGCATTGCGTCTCTTCCAACGGATATGTATACTGCACTGGCGGGTTCGAGAACACCACGGATACAGGATTTGTCACCAGCAGCTACTATGCCCCCCTCTCAGGGAGCGGGATAGGCAAGTGGACCAAGGAAGCGGGCTCCGATCTGATTGGGGAGGGAGAGTCGTGCGTTGCGGTGCAATGACACCTTTTACGCTCCCGACATAGGCGCTTTTTCTGCTGTTTCCAAAAATCCTCTGAAGCGGGCGAAAAGATGAAAAGACCGGCATACCTCTTCATCGCAATGGTGGCGGCACTATCTGCAGCTATACTGCTCTCCTTGGCAGCGCAAAGCAATATCCGCGCAAGCGCTGTCCCAGTGGGCGGGGTTTCCCAGTTTGAAGGCACTCCGCAGCACATCTACAATGTGGACTACACCTTCCCTCCTCTCAACACAACCGTTAGCGGTTCGATAGTGGTGGCCCCCACAGTATATCATGGCATGCTGATTGTCGATTTGAGCAGCATGAACCATTCCCTGGCATCGGGGTACGTGGCTGCGATAGATCTAGAAACTGGGGGGGTGGTGTGGAAGGACATGCTGCCGAACCAATTCATGACACAGCCGATAGTGGCGAACGGCCTGGTCATAATAGGGGTCGGAAACAACGAGCTAAACTTTTCGAACCCGAACGCGACGAACAGCCTGCTGCATGTGGTCAGGGGCACGGGCATTAATTATATAGCTGCGATCAATCCTGCAAACGGGAAGCTTGTTTGGCGATTCAACACCACTGGCGCAGACATGCCAACCCCCCTGTATTACAAAGGCAGGGTGATTGAGGCGACAGGAGGGGGATATGCATACGCTCTTAACTCCTCCAATGGGGATGTCATATGGGCCACATCGCTATTCGTAATGCCTTATAGCATGATACATACCCAGTTCAATGCTTCAGCTAATCCCAACGTACCTGGATTCTTCGACAGCATGTCCTCTCCTGTGTTGCTGGACGGTATAGTGTATTTCGGAGTCAGCGATCCAGGGGTATTCTATGCGATAAACGCCACGACAGGAAAAATAATATGGGATACAAGGTTTCCCGGCGCAGTGGGGGGGACAGGCGGCACATCTGCAGCGATTTATGCGCCAGCCAATATCATAGTGACAGGGTATGCAGGCCCGCGCAGCTATAAATCTTCGGCGGCCGTGCAGCCATCGAACTCCTTTTCCGTAGCCGCTTCGCAGAATAAGGCCGTGCAGCCGGACAAATTCATAAGCCCGGTTATAGTTGGGTTGAATATGGACAATGGCAATATAATATGGAGCTACACTGAAATTCCTCGTGCCCAACCATTATCTCCGCCTATAGAGATAGATCCGATAACGATATGGAACGCCACTGCATTTTCCGATTCCCCGTCGGCAGGCATATTATATGCCTTTAACGTCTCTACGGGGGCTGTCCTCTGGTCGTTCAGGACCGGCATCGACGCCTCCAACCCTAACGTGTTCGGCGGCTACCTATTCCTGGACAGCTCGAACGGCACCGTATTCACGCTCTACCTCAACGGCACCCTGGTAAGCGAGCACAACCTAGGGGTGCCGATGGGGCCGGGAGAGCCTGTCGTGGTCGGGGACAAGCTGCTCCTCTACGGCACCAACGGCATGATAAAGACCGTGCCGCTCGCCTATCTGGAGAACAGGAGCT
>JAKARM010000002.1:0-35949 GCA_021822165.1 Microcaldota archaeon
GCGCTTGCGGCATTCCTTGCGCTCATGGTACCCCTTGCTGCTGGGCAGGCAGCGACGGCATCTTCGGTCAACCTGTCGAGCATGCATTGCATAATAACAGGTTCGGACACAAGCATCGGCACATGCATAGGATATGCCTTTCCGATAGGATTCATAGGCATAATGATCTCTTTCGCAATAGTGGGGCTGGCGTTCATGGTCGGCGAGGCCCTGGGCATGGACTCGCTGAAGGGGTGGTACAGGAGGGAGATGAACGAAACTGTGAAGTCGACGATACTGCTTGGCTCCATACTCTTCGTCCTGCTGGTGCTGAGCTCGATCGCGGTCATAGCAACGGGGGGCACCGCGTCGGCGGCGGGCAGCGCAGGAAGCGGAATCGCATCGAACCTACAGGGGCTCTACTCCAGCGACATGGGAAGCTACCTCCATCCCGAGATGGTGGCGACCACAAAGGCGTTCAGCGACATGCTCTCCTTTTCCATGGGGCTCTACCTGCTCAAGTCATTGACATTCACAGTATCCATACCCTATCAGATCTATTTTGTCGAGGTCGTGCTGGGCGCGACATTCGTTCCCTATTCCAGCAACGTGCTCGCGACCACATCGGCCCTCACCTATTCGTTCATATCGGACATGCTCAACCTTGTCGTCATACCGATGTCGGCGCTCTTCATAATGCTCTATGACCTGTTCCCGTACATGATGGAGTACGCGCTTGCGGTGCTCCTCCCCCTGGGGCTCATAATGCGGTCGATCCCCTTCATGAGGAACATAGGGGGGACGCTCATCGCGATAGCGATAGGGACCGCGATCGTATACCCCACGATAATCCTCCTCTTCAACCTGCCGGTCACCAACTATTTCACGGAAACACTCCAGCTCCCCACATTCAGCGCGTCAGGAAGCACGCAGCTCGGCAGCTTCAGTTCGGCGGACAGCCTCTTCTCCATACTGGAGAATAATGTCAACATAGGCAGCTCGAAGCTCTCCCAGTTGTCCTACGACGAACCCTTCTGGACCGGCTTCATAGGCAGCCTCGACAGCATATACCCATCAATAAACCTGATAACATACGAATTAATGAATCCACTCATACAATTCTTCCTCAACATATTCGACATAATAATCGTATTGATAATAACAGGCAACATTGCGCAGATGCTCGGAGGCTCGCTCACGCCGGGCCTAGGAAGGTTGAAGATTGCATGAGATGATCCGATGGTAAACACATGCGCGATATTGGGCGGCTCGACCTACGTAAATAGCTGGGTCGGGATAAACGTCCTTATCGTCCTCATAGGGTTCGCCGCGGTATCGGCGGCTTACATGTTCAGCAAGCTGGGATCCGCAAGCCTCAGAACGCGCATGGCGGAATTGGCGAAGAGCGAGATAGCCCAGCTGATGGTGAGCCTGATCCTGATAGTCGTGCTCATCGCTTTTTCGAAAGCGGCGTGCGGGATATCCGCTTCCGTAAGCCAATCCCTGACAGGAACGCAGATGAACCCCTTCCAGTTCGCGGACAGCTATTTGGGGGAGCTTGCCTTCGTGAAGGGGCTTGGGCTCTTTTCGACAATCGCCTCTAAATCCCTGGAATACATAGTAGACAGCAACATATATGCGATATTGCCCAAGATCCTCGGCAACTTTCTTACGTCCACTGGGTTGACCTCCTGCGCGGCTGAGCCGGCAAGGCTAGTCACCGTCAGTTTCAACATATTCAACTTCGGATGCGAGCCATTCGCGAACATGTTCATAATGTTCGAGATGCTCTCGTACCTCTACCTTGAGCTCTTCGCTCCAGTCATCATATCGTCCGTTGCCGTGCTGTTCGTGCAGTACCTATCGATACCCTTCATCCAGTACCTTGCCTTCGCCGTGGCGCTGCCTGTCGCCATAGCGCTGCGCGCCATACCATTCGGAGGGCCCGGGCTCAGGTCGGCATCGAATGCGATACTTGCGCTGGCGATAGCCGCATATATAATCTATCCCCTCACGATATCGTTCGACGCCTGGGCCATGAACTACATATTCAGCAGCAGCAACCCGATGTTCCCCTACCTCCATTCGACATACCTGCTGAACAACGCCCCTCCCCCGAGCTTCCTGCAGGAGATACCCAGCAACACGATAAGCTTCTTCGGGACGACTACAAACTCGGTAGAGTCCCTGGTCAAATCGATGTTCGACTCGACGAGCCTGATTAACTTCATACCTTTCTTCAACGTACCCCATACGATAAGCGACACGGAGCTCATCGCCAACGAGATAGCGCAATACGTCTTCCAGGCGGTTTTCCTGCTTGCGCTGGATGTGGCGATAACCGTAGGGTTCGCCGCGAGCCTCGCAAAGGCGCTCAACAGCGGGATAGGGGGCGGGGCGGCGTTATGGTCAGGGTTATAGCATGGTCGCAGATATCGGATTTCCGGCGTTGGCGCTTATCGGCTACCTGACAGCCGGGAAGTCCTTGCTCCCGCTCGTCTCCGTGGCGCTGCTCCTTGACTCTGCCATAGTGGCGGTCTGGTATTTTGTAGGAAGCATGCTCAAGAACAGCGCCCTAAAGGCCGGGGCGATATCGGAATTCTACCAGCTGGGAGGGACCGTCGTGATAACGATAGCGATACTGTCGACCCTGGGGATAGCGGCGAATATGTTTTCCGGCGCGCTCAACAGCACCCACCTGATGAATTCGGGAACATTGACGACCATGTGCGACGGGCTGATGAACCCCGGCGGGAACCCCAATAACCTGAACATACTGGGCCCCTCGTATTCGCTCCTTTCTGGAGGATCATCCACTTCAAGCACATCCTCGTTCCCGGGCCTCTGCAACATGCTCTCCCCGACGACGATGGGCGGGAAGATAGACTACCCCCTTGTCGCATCGTCCGTCATAATCGCGAACCTCACGAACCAGACCGTCACGAACCTCAACGACTTTTTCTATGTAGATAACTTCATAATGTTCCTATCCACGTTCACGCCCTCCATATCCGCATGCCTGGGGGCGCTGGATACCTGCGCTGCGCAGGCAGGGGTATCGTTTACCCCGTACGCCGGGATAGATTCCATGAAGAGGAACTTCAAGAACATGGGTTCGATCCTGACCATGGCGACAGAATCGTTCATAGCCCAGCTGATACTGTCAAGCATGTTCCTGTACATATGGCCCTACCTGCTCTTCATAGGGCTTGTCCTCAGGGCGACATTCTTCACCAGGAAGATAGGAGGGCTCTTCATAGCGCTGGCCATAGGGGGGATCCTCTTTTTCCCGATAATGTTTTCCGCCGAATACCTCGCCTTGGGGAATGGCGTGCCGCTCACGCAGGCGCAGCTGAATGCATATGGGTACAACAGCGTCAACGCCCAGACGCTGCAGCTGCCTGCAGGCTGCACCGGGGGAACCACATCGAAGCCAAGCTGCGGCAGCTACAACCTGAACTTCTATACGCTGCCGAGCTTCAAGGAGATAGCGATACAGAACCAGTGCTGGACCCCCCACTACATACTTGACGAGGGGCTTGATGTTGGCGGGTGGCTTGTGGCGCCAATCGGATTCCTGGTAAACCTGGTAAACCACTTCCTGACAGGGGCGCCTGTAGGATTGTTCCCGATCGTCTGTTCCACCACCAACCTAGCCGTCATGATAATGCAGATGTGGCAGGCGGTAGCCATAACAGGTATAATAACGTGGATCATACCAATATTGAACATAATGATAGTTCTCTCTGGAGTAAGGGGGATATCGGGGTTGATGGGAGGGGATACAACGCTTGCAGGGCTTTCGAGGCTGATATGAGGTGATATGATGAGGGTCGATATTGGTGCGCTGCTTCTCGCCGCTGTGGTAGTTGCGGCGGTGATGCCCAACGCCGCCTTCTCCCAATCGGTATCCGGAGGGGTGCCCCCCTCCACATACTGCGAGGGGCTGATAAACTCGGGGGCGGCGGCAAGCCAGTACCAGCTCAGCGGCATACTTCCCATAGCGGTACTCATCATGCTCGTGATGCTGATGGTCTCGGGGGTGGCATACGCCCTCGGGAGGGCCTTCATGATAGGCAGGCTGACGAACTTCGCCAAGACAGAGATAGGAGAGGTGATAATAACAGGGCTCATTGTGGTGGTCTTCCTTGGGACCTTTGCCCTTTCCACGAGGGTTGCAGGCGCCCAGAATTTCCTGGCGATAGACAGGGGATACGCGAACACCCCGGTCTTCGTAAAGGATTGTTCCTACCTCTCGGACACCTCTGTCACGCTCATGGACAACTATTTTATCTTTGCCGCAGCGCAGACCCTGCTCAACCTGATCACAAACCTAAAACTCTCGGTGAAGCTTAATGCCGCCATAGGCTCCGCCGTAAGCGGATCTGGACCGTTAGGAGGAATAGCCGCCTACGGATTTAACGTAACCCCCTTCAAGGGGCTGACCCTCGTGACAGGGGAATCCTCGTTCGGGCTGGGAGGGCTGTCTGGCGGAAACGGCATCATGGGGAACTTGCTTACCATATCCTCTTCGATAGCGATGCTCCTCATAGGCATGACCGTCTTCCTCTCGTTCATATATGCCCTCTTCCCGATCTTCTTCTACATAGGGATAGTTCTCAGGACTTTCACGCTGACCAGGGCCGCCGGGGGTGCCTTCCTCGGCCTGTTCATAGGATTCTACATATTCCTGCCGTTGATGCTAAGCCTTACCCTGGGGGTCAATAGCGCATACTTAGACACATACACATCGTCCCAGTTCTGCAGCAGCACAGGGCTCGGATGCCCGAGCAGCAGCATCACGACATGGCTGGGCAACGCATGGAATCTGATATCGTCGCCATTCCAGATACTGGGGTGCGGGCTCTCAAGCACGAGCTCCTGCCTCTACAGCGTGATGATACAGAAGACCATAGAGCCCGCGATGTACACGCTGGCGGGCGTTGTGCTCTCCCTCATATTCTCATTCGACTTCGGGAATGCAGTGGGAGACATGCTGGGAGCGCCGTCGCTCAGCACGAGGTCGGTATTGAAGAGATGGCATATATGATTGCATGGCCAGGAACATAAATCTCGCAGTTGCCCTTTTCGCGGCGTCGCTCCTAATGGCAGTGCCGGTCGCGGCTGCCGCCGCGCAGCCATCCGCATTCCCGAACATCGTCTCGCCGGCGGGATTCGAGGGGCTGGCCGCAGTCATGGTGCTCGCCGTAATCTCGGCATCGGCGATGGCATACGGACTCGGCAACATAATAAACAGGGCTTCGGTGAAGGAGTGGTCGAAATCGCAGATATACGAGGCCCTTCTCTCCCTGGCGCTGCTGGTGCTTTTCGCTGGATTCCTACACCTCTTCCTGATCAACCCCATCCACGCATTCAGCACGTTGAGGCTGGTGCCGAATTCGTGCTCCTCTTCTTCGGCAGCGCCGCCCACCAACATTTTTGAGCTGTCGGCATGCGACCTCTCGTCGTTCAACAACAACGCCTTCAACGCCTATGGCGGACTGTTCTGGCTGACATTCCTCTCAAGTTCAGTGCCGGGAGTAGAAATAAAGATAAGCCCATTCGGCATCTCCCCGTCAGCAAGCGGAGGGGTGCCCATCTCCGGGAGCGATTTCGGAGGGATAACGTTAAGCACGGAAACCGACCTGGTCCCGACATCGGCAGACCAGTTCTTCAGCTTCGCCTTCTCCATACTGCTCTTCGCCATAGCGCTGAACCAGGTGCAGATGATACTGCTCTCGTCGTCGATGCTCTTCCTCTACCTCTTCATAACGATAGGGCTTGTGGCAAGGATATTCGGCTTCTCAAGGGGGTTCGGAGGGGTGATGATCGCGCTGGGGCTCGGGCTCGGCTTCGTCTACCCACTGCTTGTAAGCATCACATACGGATTCATAAACGTGCAGCTGCAGAGCTTCGGGGCAGGGCTGCCGTTCTTCGCCCAGGGGATAAATTCCTTCTCGATGGCGGTATACTTCATCAAGCTGCTCCTCGGATTCGTTGAGTCCCTCTTCACTTCCACCCTTTCCATCAACCCCAATGTGATGGGAATGGTGGGCGACCTTATAATAGGGCTTACGCTGATACCGATCATGAACTTCGTGATACTGGATACCTTCATAATGGATTTCTCCGCCTCGATAGGGGAGAGGTTGAACTTCATGTCCCTGCTGACGGGATTCATATAGGTGCGATAATGAAAATATTAAACATCTTGGCGGCCGTGATGCTGGCAGGGCTTATCCTGCCAACAGTGGTGTCGGCCCAGGCAAGCGGGTGCGGACTGCTTCCTAAAAGCCTCAGCGCCACCATATCGAACAATGCGCCATGGTACTGCCCGATAAACCAGCAGATATACAGCTATTGGGTCAAGTGGATGCCGCTCGTATCCGTGGTCGTCCTCCTTTCGTTCGCGATAGCCGGTACGCTCATCATGGTAGGGATAGCGATAAAGAGCGAGAGGGTTAAGAACCTCGGGATAGGGGAGATGTACGAAGCTACGGCCAGCACGATAATAGTCGTTCTCTTCCTTTCGGTCTGCGCCATCATGTTCGGGCTTGGGCCTGCCGTCACCGTAGGCAACCTCAACCCCTATGCGACCTCGTTCCACCTGATAAGCGGTACGATATACCAGGCAGAAGGGTTATACCAGTCCTTGGTAAGCGTCTATACCACAGACGCGTTCTGGGCGAGCGTGTCGCCTTCGTTTACAGCCGTCGGCCCGATCACGAGGGTACTCGGATTCATAGCCAACATACAGCCGTTTACGACGATAATCAAGATACTGGTGCTCGCCGAGATCACCCCGATCGCGACATTCCTCAACTCAGCGATAGCCATGCTTTATCTCGAATATTATACGATCCTCTTCTTCGCCATGGCTGCGATTCCAGTCTTCCTCATACCCGGGACGATATTCAGGGCGTTCGCTCCGACGAGGGGGATGGGGGGCATGATGATAGCCATATCAATGGGGTTCTTCCTTGTAATGCCCTCGCTCTTTGCCGTGGTCTACTATTTCACATCGCCAACGCTCATGAACAACATGGCGATAGCGAATGCCCAGATAACGCGGTTCAGCCAGGGCACCGGCGCCGAGACGAATGCGCTTTCCGCATCCAGCCCGATAGTATCCCAGCTGCAGCAGATAAGCCCGAGCATAAGCAGCTTCTGGCTGCTCATACTGTTCTACCCGATTGCGATAGGGGGGATAACCTACGCATTCATAGTCACGATATCCGATTTCATAGGGGGAGCGACATACATGGGGTCGAGGATGAGGTCATTCGGAGGGCTTGGGATGTAGAGAGGATGAGGGGGGAGAAGATTGTGCGCACAGGAGCGCCATTTTCTCCATGAAATCTTTCCGTGAAAATGTTGGATTTCACCGCCCTGCCCCCACGACCATTAGAGAACGGGAAATAGGTAGACCGGAAAGCACAGAAGGAAAAGACAGGGAAGCTGCATGCATTCCCGCTGCTGGAATCAAATCTTGTCCTCGAGGTCGGGGTTGTACCTTGTCACCCCGCCCTTCAGGGAGTAGCCATTGATCCCCCTTTTCTTGAGGCTGTCGGCCACTATCTTGGAGGTCCTGCCATGCCTGCATACGAATATCGGGCTTGCCGACGGAAGCATCGATTCCGGATTTTCAGAAAGCAAAAGCTCCTCTGGATGGAACATGTGTATGTATTCGCCGTCCACCTTGAGGGTCTCCGCAAGCAGTTTCTTGTCCGAATTGCCAAGCACCCAGACAAACCTCGACCCGCTCCCCTTCACCATCTCGATCGCTTCCTCAAGTTCTAGCTCTTTTACCTCGTCTGACATCAAATCCCCATTAACGCAAATACTACAGATGTGGACTCCGCGGGATTTCCAAAAACATACGTTTTGTTTGAACCCGCAACCTCCTGCATGCCATGCAGGCGCGCTACCGTTGCGCCAGGAGCCCATTTTGAATACCTAAGCCTGATCGTTCGCCCCATGTTCATACCGGAGACACGAATAATATGTTGCCGCCCCTCAGGAGTATCGTCCCGAGCTTCGCCTTCAGCGTGTCGTCCTCCAGCGACTCCGCCTCTTCTACCACTATGTTCATGTGCGCATCGAAGGAAGAAAGCCTGCCCCGTATGCTCGTGCTGTTCTTGAGCCTTATCAGCACCTGCTTGCCCACTGCTTTGTTCAAAAGATCAAACGGCCTTTCTTGTGGCATTTTCATTCACCAAATAAGCAACAACAATTATTCTGTTTTAATATATTTATACCTTGCTATGCCCTGCCTACGCTTTCTTTATCTTTTTGAGGTCCTCCTTCCTGACTGAAAGCCTTACGGTGCCGGTGCCGACGGAAACCTGTTTGCCTATCAGTATGTTTTCCGCAACCCCCTTGAGCATGTCCCGCTCCCCGAAGACGCTGGCGTTGATGAAGTGCTTTACGGTCTCCTCGAATGCCGCCCTTGCCAGGACGGATTCCTTGCTGCCGGCGATCCCATGCCTGCCGACGCCCATGATTATCCCCTTGTGGGTCATCGCGTCTGCGACGAGCGAGATGTGCCTGAAGCTTACGCCGGCCCCCTCGTTCGCCATCGTCATGTTGAGCTCGTTGGCGATGAGGTTCCTTGCGGCCTCTATCCCGTATACGTGCAGCATCTCGAATATGTTGTTGGTGTAGACGTGCCTCTTGTCAACCCCCTCTATCTTTATCACCTCTTCCAGCTCGCTGCCGCTGGTCTCTATGTAATAGCCTTTCTTGTCGGGAGTCTGCTGCACGATCGCCTTCTTTATGCCCTTTATCCCGAAAACAACGGCGGTGCGCACGTTCACGAAAGCGGTCCTTGCCTCCTTCATGTCGGCCCTCTTCTTGCCGGCCCCGATGGCTTTTATCTTGAGCGTGTTGTCCCCCTCTGTCGAGACCTCTATCCTCTCCATCTTCGATATCCTGCTCACCACGCTCCTCTGCGTCACCTCGTAGGCTGCCATCTTCTCCTTGTCCAGGTAGAGCAGCATCACGCCCCCCTTGAGGTCCTCCGAAAATCCCTTGAGCAGGGAGCCTACCCTCACCTCCTCGATCTTGCGCCTTATCTCCCTGACCTTCTCGTAGTCACCAGCCACGCCCTTCTCGAGTTTTATGTGCATGGACGGGGATTTCGGCTTCTTCTTCGCGTCGATTATCTCCTCTATCCTGGGAAGCCCGGTCACGACCACTGCCGATGCGATCCCTGCGGAGTGGAATGCCCTAAGCACCATCTGCGTCGACGGCTCGCCGAGCGATTCCGCGGCGAGCACGCCTACAGCCTCCCCCGGGGAGATATTTACATTTTTTGACTGGAGATCTAGTTTCTTTTCCAAATAAACACCTCATTCCAACTTCATCAGCTTCTCCTTGGACGGGTCTATCCCGTCCCCGCCATACATGACCTGTATGAGCGAGCCGCTCGCGTCCTTCGTCCCGAGGCTTTCGTCGACGTAGAAGTCCTGCATCGCATTGAGCAGGCGCCTGTACATGTATCCGCTCTTCGGGGTGACCAGCGCCTTGGATACCGCGGAGTCCCTGGACCCCATTGCATGCATGCAGTAGTCCATGACCGTCATGCCGCTCACGTAGTTCGATATGACGAACCCCTTAGCCCTCGGGTTCCTCTCCCCCCTCCTGAAGTAGGGGAGCAGCCTCCTGAAGTAGCCCCTCGAAGGCCTCTTGCCCCTCACGTCCTGCTGGCCGAGGAACATGCTCGTCTGCACGAAGTTCATGATGTTGCCTCGCGCGCCGACCCTCGCCATGAGGTAGGCGTTGTTCGTCCCGTCGAGCAGCTTGTTCAGCGCGCCGCTCGCCATCGTCCTTGCCTCCCTGAGCCTTACGCTGGTGAGCACCTCGAGGGTCTCCCTCTTGGTGTAGCCCAGCAGCGCCTCGAAATTGCCCTCCTTGTACTTGTGGAAGAGCTCCGCCGTCTTGCCCTCGACATTGCTTATAATCTCCCCCCTCTCCTTGTTCATCTCCGGGCTGTTGAAATAGTCCTTGACGCTGAGAGTGACGCCGCTCATGTATGCGGCCCTGAGTGCAAGGGTGTTTATCTTTAGCAGGAGATCGGCGATGTAGTCGGGGCCGTACCTGTTGAAGAGCGAAAGGATCATCCTCGCGCCGCCCTTGGCGCCGATGAGCCTCTCGTCTATGGTGCCCTCGACAAGCTCACCGTTCTTTATCTTGACGTTCCCGGACTGGAACTTCATCTCGAAATCGAAATCCTTGGGCAGCGCGCGGGAGAATATGAGCTTCCCGCTGTACATGCCGTCCTTGTCCGGATGCGGAAGCTCGTCAGAACCTATGCTTGAGAGCATTATGCAGGCCTCTTCCTTGTTGAAGCGCGCCCCGTCCCTCGTAAGCAGGAATATCCCTACCAGCTCATCTTCCCCTGAGGACATTATGGGCCTGCCGTCCTTCATGGAAAGGAGTATGTCCTTGGGCTGCATCAGGTACCTCGATTCCGCGCGGGCCTCGAGGGACTGCGGCACATGGAGGTTCATTTCGTCCCCGTCGAAGTCGGCGTTATAGGGAGTGGTGGCGGTGTTGTTCAGCCTCATCGTCTTGCCGGGCAGCACCTTCACCGTATGCGCCATGATCGAATGCTTGTGCAGCGAGGGCTGCCTGTTGAACAGCACGATGTCTCCGTCCACGAGCTGCCTCTCGATCACATGGCCCGGCTCCAGGGCATTCTTAAGCTCCTCCCTGGTGATGTCGGTCACCCTCTTCCTCACCCCGTCCTTAGTCAGGACGTTTGTCACCATGGGGTATTCCGTGCTGTCAAGCATCTTCTTCATGGAATCGAGGTTCCATACTGTAACGTGCAACGGTATCGTGAGGTTCTCCGCAATCCTTCTCGGGACCCCAACATGGTTTATCGTGAGGCTGGCGTCCGCGGATATTACGGTCCTCGCGGAAAAGTTGACCCTCTTCCCGCTTAGATTGTACCTAAGCCTCCCCTCCTTCCCCTTTATCCTCTGCGCTATCGTCTTGAGGGGCCTGGAGCTCCTATGCCTCGCGACCGGGACGCCGGGCGTCTCGTTGTTG
The DNA here is from genome assembly GCA_021822165.1 of Microcaldota archaeon. GTDB lineage: Archaea > Micrarchaeota > Micrarchaeia > Micrarchaeales > Micrarchaeaceae > JAKARM01. The sequence goes on from JAKARM010000002.1 coordinate 11,035, forward strand.
AAATAGGTGGTGACATGATACTGGAGCAGCTCCCACAGGTCGTCTATTATTATCTGCGGGGTGCCTGCATCTATGTCCTGCTCGAGCTTCTTGTTTATCCTGAGGATCTCGACGAGCTTGTGGGTCAGGTCGTCCTCGCTCCTTTCCCCCGTCTCCAGGGTTATGGAGGGCCTCACGTTCACGGGAGGCACAAGGATGGATGTGAGTATGAACCATTCAGGCCTGCTCACCGACGAATCTATCCCGAGCATGCCAAGGTCGTCGCCGCTTATCTTGGAGAGCCAGTCCCTTATCTCGTCGGGCTTGATCCTGTTGCCCTCCGCATAGAACATGGTCGGCCTCTCGAATTTTATCTTCTTCTGCTTCGCCCCGCAGTGCGGGCACTTGCTCATGCCCTTCATCTTCTTTATCAGGAAACCCTTCTGGCTGTCGTGCTCCGCGAGTGCCTGCCCTTCCTTGCTGTCGTCTTCCTCCACGAACTTCCTTATCTCCCCCCTGATCCTGTCGAGCTCTGCATCGTTGAGGAGGACCCTGTGGCAGTCGTTGCAGGTGTTCTGGAGGAGGAAATATATGCTCTTCGCAAACTCCGGATGGACGACAGGCCTGACCATCTCTATGTGGCCGAAATGGCCGGGGCAGGTCTTGGACCTCCCCCCGCAGGTCTTGCACTTCAGGCCGGGGTCGACCACGCCCATCCTCTGGTCTATGAGCCCGCCGTCTATCGGGTACCCGTCGTCGTTGTAGGTATCCGGGACTATGAGCTTAGCCACGCTCATCCTCCGTATCATCTCAGGGCTTATTGTTGTAAATTGTATATAGTCTATCACTTCGGCCTGCATATCGATCACCCGTTCTTCAACTTCACCTTGCCAAGGATGTGCAGGGACTTGATCTCGAAAAGCAGCAGCTTGAAGGCATAGCTTATCTCGACCTTCTCCAGGTTGTGCCCCTCGCAGAGCGAGCACATGGCCGCATTCTTGATGTAGTCATAGTACCCTATATCCCCGCAGGTCTTGCATATCCAGATGTCCACCTTGTCGCTCTGGTCAAGGAGCCTGTCCTTTATGAGCAGGCTTGCGCCATGCCCTACCAGGGCGTCCCTTTCCATTTCCCCGAACCTTATGCCGCCCCTCCTGTTCTTGCCTTCGGTCGGCTGGTGGGTGAGTATCTGCACAGGGCCCCTGCTCCTCACCTGCAGCTTGAGGCTGACCATGTGCATGAGCCTGTTGTAGTAGACTATGCCGTTGAATATCTTCGCGCCGAACCTCTTTCCTGTCCTGCCGTCATAAAGCTCCTCGTCCCCGAAGCTGTCGAAGCCGTACCTCTTGAGCACGTTCCCGTACTGCTCGACCCTCTCAGACCCTTCCTTGGAGAAGGGTGTCCCGTCGTACGTCCTCCCTTCCAGCGCGGCGGCCTTCGCCCCCAAGGTCTCGAGCATGTGGCCGAATGTCATTCTGCTCGGAAGGCTGTGCGGGTTCAGCAGGAGATCCGGGACTATGCCATCCTTTGTGAATGGCATGTCTTCCGGCGGGACGATGAGGGAAACGACCCCTTTCTGCCCGTGCCTGCTTGCGAACTTGTCCCCGACCTCGGGGATCTTGACGCTCCTTATCCTGACCTTGACGATCTTCGTCGCCTCCTTGGTCTCGCTGAGCATCACGTTGTCTATCGTGCCCTCTTCCCCGTACCTCAGGGTCACTGAATTGTCCCTGCTCTTCTCCTCCCCTATGCCGAACGCCGTCTGCTCCTCGAGGAACCTCGGAGGGGAAAGCTTCCCTACAAGCACGTCTCCCTCCTTCACCTCCATGTCGGCCTCGATTATGCCGTCGTCGCCAAGCTTCGCGTATGCGTGCTCGCCGAGATACCCCTCGGTGGTCGGCTGCGGCACCTTGAAATGGTCCTGCTGGCCGCCGGGATACCTGTTTTCCTCGTCGGAATAGGTGCGGAAGAAAGCGCTCCTTGCAAGCCCCCTGTCCACGGCCCCCCTGTTCAATATGATAGCGTCCTGCATGTTGTACCCGTAGTAGGTCGTGAGCGCCACAACGAAGTTCTGCCCGGCTGGGTGCTTCTTGAGGTTGAGGGTCCTGTATGACGCGCTGTTGACTATCGGATTCTGCGGATAGTACATGACGAATGCGCGCGCATCGTACCTGTTGTTGAAATTCGTGGCATAGAGCCCCTGCCCCTGCTTCATGAAGTTGGCGGAGATCGGATGCCTCCCTATGCTGTTGTGCTCCGGAAAGACGCTGGAATTCATCGTGAGCCCGAGCACCGATGCAGAATCGACGTCTATATGCGTCGTCTCCTTTGTGACGTTCTCCTCGTTTGATGCGGCTACGATGTCCTCCTCTTCTTCGGCGTCAAGGTACTCCACGACCCCGCGCCTGAGCAGGTAGTTGATGTCTATCTCCTTCCTATCGAGCTTCTCCCTGAGCTCCTCGGTGAACTTGCTGGCGCCGTTCTCTATTATTATGTAGGGCTTCCTGACCCTCCCCCTGTCGGTATTTATGTGGACCTCCCCTATCTTCTCCACGTAGGCGACATTAACCTCTCCGGAAATGAGCCCTTTCCTCCTGTTCTGCCTCACCTCGTTGGAGAACGCCTTGCCGTCGGCCACAGTCCCTATGTACCTTCCGTTCAGGTACACCTTCGAACCATTTTTAGATAAACTTTTTCCGGATACCAATCAAACACCATCAGATGAGCTTCAGCTCCTTCAACTTGTCCTCCACCATCGTCTCCTCGGTGCCTACAGTCACCTTGGACATTATCGCGAGATACCTGGTGAGCCCTACCTCCTGCCCTTCTGGGGTTTCGCTCGGGCATATCTTCCCTATATGGGTGCCATGCACATCGCGGGCCTTGAAATGCGCATGCTTCTTGGTAAGCGGCGACTTCACCCTCCTCAGGTGGGCGAGCGAGCTCAGGAAGTTCATCCTGTCGAGGACCTGCGAGACCCCGACATGCCCGCCCGGCCATGAGCCGGTGCCCATGGCGTATTTTATCTTTTCGGTAAGGGTGTCGGGATTTATGCTCGTCCGCACCGTGAGCCTCCTGCCCCTTGCGGTGGTCCTCTCTATGTGGTACTTGATGTCCTTGCTGAAGGCCTTGAATGCCTCGTTGAAAAGCTCCTCCACCAGATCCCCGGCAAGCCTCACCCTCTTGTTGGCGTAATGGTCCCTGTCGTCCTCCTTCGTATAGCCGTAGGCGACAAGGGATGCCCTGGCCGCCATGTGCAGCAGGAAACGGGCCTTGTTCATCCTGCTCTTCGCATCTATGCCGAGATGCGGCAATATATAAGTGTCAACCTGCACGCTGCCCCTCTTGTGCTGGTAGGCCTTGGGCTGCGCGGGCGCGGATATCTTCCCGAGCTCCTCCAGCCCCTCGTTCGGGGTCATCTCCACGGCCTTGCTCTCGGCTATGTTAAGCATGAAGTCGTTCTTGATGTCTTCGTTAGTGACGTTTTCGAGCACCTCCTTTTGCCCGAGCCCGAGCGCCCTCAAGACCAGTATCAGGTCTATCCCTTTCGTCGCGGTAGGGAAGAGAACCGTGAACATGCCGTAGTTGTCCCTTGTGACAGTGCACCTGCTCTTGAATGTAAGCGAGGTCGAAAGCACCCTGGCCACTATGCCGTCGTCCCTCTTGTTGCACATCACCCTGTTTGGGGCGAGGTCCTCTATGCCTATCAATGCACGCTCTATGCCCCTTATTATGAAATACCCCCCAGGATCGTCCGGGTCCTCTCCGGCGGCGCTGAGCTGCTCCCTGCTCATCCCCTTGGTGTAGCAGAGATCGCTCTTCACCATCACGGGAAGCTCCCCCACAAAGACCTCGCCCATCGCATCCTTCTTCTCTATGCCGCTTATCATAGGGACATAAGTAAGATACATCGGTGCGGAGTATGTGAGATTCCTCGCAAGCGCCTCGTTGGGCATCACCTTCCTCACCGAGCTGTCTGCCTCTATCATCCTTGGCATCTCGAACCTCACGCTTTCGAGCTTTATCGCAAAGTCGGAAACCTCGGGCTCTATCATCCTGTGCGTCTCGACGACCTTATGCACTCCGAGGTTTATGAATCTGTTATAGCTATCTATCTGCTGCTGCACCATCGATGTCGTGCCCAGATATGATTCTAGAAGTTCGTGATTCTTGCTCATACAAAACACCGGAGGATGGACCTCCTTCAGGCAGTGTCGACTACGACCCTGTAATAAGTATACTTTACGTTAAGGTCCTTCCTGTGGATGGCGACCAGCTGGCCGGGAAGAGGCGACAGATCCATTATCTGGGGATCCGATTTCAATATCTTCGGGAACTTATTGAGTGGGGTTTTTAGCTTTTCTGATATCTTTCCGCTTTCGCTCTCGCTGAGGAGTTCGTGCTCTACCACAATTTCAAAATCAAAATCAGATCCAGCAACCAATTGCACACCAACCAAATAGAGAGCGCACCCGCTATGAATGCTGCTATCTACCTATTTGAATAGAAATGACTAAATACCTTATCCACCACGCCTTTTATCTTTTGTTATGAAAAATAAAGGCAAGCACGTCGGCAGTCTATCCGGGTCTGCGCTCCGCGTAAATCATCCCGGTGGACATGTAGGGGTCTGATGCGAATTGGTTGAAGGCATGTTTTGGCTCGCTGTGCCTTACGGCAAAGCCTGCAGCGGCAAGCTTCTTCACGAGGCTCTCGTATCCGTAATGGTACTCTATCTGCATCCGGGAAAACTTCTGCAGGTCGGCGTTGCTGGCGCCCAGCAACAGGGGATATTCGCACCCTTCGCAATCAACCTTCAATACCGGGTCATACATGCCATAACTGCGGACGATATCCGCAAGCGAACGTATCCTTACGGTTACCCCTTTCTTGGAAGGGTGGAGGTCGCTTCCCCCTGCGTTTGCGAATTTAGGATCTATGGTTATCCTACCACGTTTCCCACACCCCACATTAAGCAGCGTGATGTTCTTTATTCCGTTCATTTTTATGTTCCTCTTCGCCTGGTTGTAGGAGTATGGATAGGGCTCGAATGAATAGACATGGCTAGCCCCGTTCACCGCAAAATAAATTGCCGTGTCGCCTATGTTCGCCCCCACATCAACAACGGTCCTGCCTTTTACGTCAAGCCACTTATATTGTTCGTTGAAAAATTGTTCATTTATCATGCCAATATTATTCGTTGACTGGCTCGGCGATCCGGAAGAAAAGGAGAGCTTTGTATGGTTATAGGTGAACATGAGAGGTATCGGCCCCTTTACAACCCTCAACCTAAAGAGGATATAGGTCCACCAATTATCCAGAGGCGTAGAAAGTATAAGGATAATCACCCACCTCAACGCTTTCAATTTAGTAAACAAAAGATTATTTATTTTCCGAACCATACCATCCACCGCAGTGCCAACCAGCTTGGGCTGTCGCCATATTCATTCTTTAGGCAAATATAAAAGGGGTATGGGATGCATCCACAGGTTGGGAGGTTCTGGTTTTGAGGTGCAGGCCGCATGATTTTCGGTGTTCGCAGGGTGTATTCCATACACCCCCTGGATTACACATTTTGAACGTATATATATTTTTGCCGCATCAACATTTAAAAGGGATTATTTAGCATATTAGGACAATAGGGATGCAGGATAGAGTGGCTGCATTACAGCCATCTTGAACGATAATCGGCAGTTATTTCATAGTTATTGCGATTTGGTGTAATAATGTCATGCAAGTGCGGCAACGACAATTGCGGAGGAGGGATGGGAGAAGATGGCTGCGGCGGCGGGCACGAAGTGGCCGGGGATCCGCAGCATGGCGCCATGCAGGCCGGCGGCTTCGATACAGGAGTAGTTACTGAAAGGACTACACCAACTACGAAATTGGAGATATTCGAAGCAGCAGGGAGCGCGGCAAGGGCTGGCGGGATCGCGATTACCGTAGAGAAGGAAGAGGAAGGCGGAATGGGTCCTGCGCTAGAACCCTACAGCAGGACTATCGACGAGATAGAGCGCATGCAGGTTATAGACAGGACCATGACCGTATGCCCTGAATGCAAACTGATAATAAACGGCACGATCTACAAGGACGGCAGCAACGTCATGATAAGGAAATACTGCCCGGAGCACAAGTGGACGGTGGAGAAGTACTGGGAGGACTACGACATGTACATGCAGATGAAGGGGTATAACTACTTCGGGAGGGGATTCGACAACCCGAACTACGTCACGGCAACGCATGGGGCGAACTGCCCATTCGACTGCGGGATGTGCGAAAGGCACAAGTCGCATACGGGATTGGCCAACGTGGTGGTCACGAACAGGTGCCACCTGAGCTGCTGGTACTGCTTCTTCTACGCAAAGGAGGGAGAGGCCATATACGAGCCGGAGGTGCACGAAATGCGGAGGATGTTCGACAACCTGAGGAACCAAAAACCGGTTTCTGCAAATGCGATACAGATAACAGGCGGGGAGCCGACGATGCACCCGAAGATAGTCGAGATAGTGAAAGAGGCCAAGGAGGCGGGGTTCGACCAGATACAGCTCAACACCACAGGAATAACCCTCGGGCTGGACCCGGAGCTTGCGGTAAAGCTCAGGCACGCCGGCACAAGCGTACTTTACATGAGCTTTGACGGAGTCAGCAAGAGGGCGAACCCGAAGAACCACTGGGAGGTGCCGCTCACATTTGAGGCGTGCAGGAAAGCAAAGCTCGGGATCGTGCTTGTCCCGACGGTCATAAGGACGGTGAACGAGCATGAGATGGGATCGATGATAAACTTTGCGCTGAACAACATGGACATAGTGAAGGCGGTGAACTTCCAGCCCGTGTCGATGGTCGGGAGGATGCAGCCGAAGCAGAGGGAGAAGCAGAGGATAACGATACCTGGCGCAATAAAGCTCATAGAGGAGCAGACAAACGGGGTCGTCAGGAAGGAGCACTGGTTTTCGGTCCCCTATGTCGGGGGGATAAACAAGTTCATAGAGGCGCTGTCAGGGGAGTACAAGTACGACCTTTCAATACATTTCGCATGCGGGGCAGGGACATACCTCTTCCTGGACAAGAAGGATAAGATAGTGCCGATAACGGAATTCCTCGACGCGAAGGGGATGCTGGAGCACCTGCAGGAGGCAGTGAACGAGATGGAAGGAAGGGGCAAGCTTGCCAGGAGGATCATAGCGATGAGGGCGCTTGTCGGGATAAACAAGTTCATAGACAAGGGAAAGCAGCCGGAAGGGGTAAACTTTGCAAAGATGTTCACCTCGATAGTCCTGAAGCACGACTTCGCCACGATGGGAAGGTTCCAGATGAAAACCCTCTTCCTCGGAATGATGCACTTCCAGGACGAGTATACGTACGATATAAAGAGAGTGGAGAAGTGCGACATCCATTATGCGATGCCCGACGGCGAGGTGCTTCCGTTCTGCACCTTCAACGTCTTCCCGGAGGTGTACAGGGACAAGATACAGAAACAGTACAGCATCCCGTCCAAGGAATGGGAAGGAACGCACAGCGGATGGAAATATTCGAACGACAAGTACGTGAGGGACGTCAAGGCGCTCGAAAGCGGCGAACCGTACATGAAGACCTACGGCAAGATGGTGGATTATTTCGCCCTGCCCATAAACGGGGGCAGGCATGTAGCGGCGTTCGAGGAGGGCCTGGCAAAAACGAATCAGGGCAAGGAAAATGAGTGGGCGGAATAGATGGACAGAAGGCATGCGAAAGAGGCGGAAAATGCATATTCGAGGGGGCTGAAAGAGAGGACTGACGAAAGCGCTGGTTGGAAGGAATTCATAGAGATAGACGGGAAAAGGTTCAGGGTGCCGTACGGTATCATAAGGAAAGCCGAATTCCATAACCTGAAGCCGGAAGAGATGATAGACCAGCAGAACGCCGCCAGGCTGCAATACAAGCTCATGCTCAACGATGCGGTCATAAAGGCGAGCGTGGATTTTATCAGGAAAAAGATAACTGTCATATACAACCCCGTCGGGGCTGAAAACACGAGGGAGAAGACAAGCGTCGAGGCGCTTGAGGCTTTCCTGGCGGAGAACGGGATAAAGATAACTAAGGAGGGAACGAGCGACGAGGACTACGACTATTATAAAGAATTCTACCTGAAGGCGTTCAGTCCAGAAAGGATCCGCGAGCACGCCCCATACGGATGGAGCATGGGCGAGTGGAGGAAAGAGAGGGGAAAGTGGGAGAAGAAGCTTGCAGGCATGCGCAGCAGGAAATTGGGGAGATTCCACAAATGGCAGGAAGCTTACGCATCTGCGCACAGCATCAAAAAAGAGGAGGATCCCCAGAAAAGGAAGAGGGGGATATTATTCGGCTTCCTGCTACCGTAATGCTGCGTTCACGTACTTCCTTGCCTCGCTGAGGATGGCATCCAGCTCGCCCTGGGAAAAGGGCGAGAGGGAGGCATTGCCGTTTCCGATGGTCTCCACGCCTGTCCTGAAGTTCTGGAGGAAATACCTCTCTTCCCCGCGTATATACCGGCATAGCCTGCCTATGCTCTCTGGAGTATGTATCCCCTTGGCCACCGTTGTCCTGAATTCATGCTCGATTCCCGATTCCCGCACGAGCGCAATCGACTTCTTGACGTTATCGAACAGCTGTTTGGAGAGCATGCCGCCTGTCGCCAGGTTATAGTCGTCGAACTCCAGCGCATTCTTGATGTCCATGCCTATGTAATCGACCAGCCCGGCGGAGAGGAGCGATTCGAGCATCAACGTGTTGCTGCCCTGGGTCTCTATACCGGCAAGAAGCCCCCGTTCCTTGACCTTCCTGAGGAAATCGGGGAGGTCGGCCTGCATCGTCGGCTCGCCCCCGGTGACAACGACTGCGTCTATCAGCCCCTTGTGCGAATCTAGATAGGAGAACACCGCGCTTGGTGGTATCCCTTCGGCGCCGCGGAAGCGTTCGGGAAGCACGAGATTGGGGACATAGCAGAATGGGCACCTGAAGTTGCACCCCATCGTAAACACTATCGAAGATACCCGCCCCGGGTAATCCATAAGGCTAACCTTCTGGAAGCCGCCTATCCTCAAAACATGCACCGGTGGAAATACCCCATAGTAAGCAGGGGAGGGGAAAGATAAAAAAGGAGGAGAGGAAAAGAGGGAGGAAGAGGTCAAGCTACGCTTATATTCGCGTTTATCAGCGACCTATCGAACATCTTCCTCTGGCTGAACTCCTCGCGCTTCCCCGCATTCCATTGCTCCACAGGCCTCAGATAGCCGACGACCCTCGAATAGACCTCGCATTGGCTTGACTTCCCCTCCGCTTCGCACTTCGTGCAGGAGAAATGCTCGCCCGAAAGGTAGCCATGGGTCTGGCATACGCTGAAGGACGGGGTCAAGGTGAAGTAGGGCAGCTTGAACTGGCTCGTCACCTTCTTGACCACCGACATCACAGACTTGGCGGACGGCCTGCTCTCGCCCAGCCATATATGCACGACGGTGCCGCCGGTATACTTCGTCTGGAGGGGATCCTGGAGCCTTAGGGTCTCCCATATGTCGTCGGAATAGTTGACGGCGAAATGGGACGAGTTCGTATAATAGGGCTCGTGGCCCGCCTTGACCCTGTCGTTGTTCGCGACGATTATTTCGGGATACCTTTCCTTGTCGAGCTTTGCCATCCTGTATGCCGCCCCCTCGGCCGGAGTCGCCTCCAGGTTGAATATTTCCCCTGTCTCCTCCTGGAACTCCTGCATCCTGTCCCTTATGTGGTTGAGCACCCTGTCAGCAAAGGCAAGGCCATCCTTGGTGTCCAGCGACTTGCCCATGAAGTTGAGGGCCGCCTCGTTCATGCCCAATATCCCCACGGTATTGAAATGGTTCTTCCAGTACTTCCCATACGCAGCCTTTATGTTGCGCAGGTAGAACTTCGAATAGGGATAGAGGCCCAGGTCCGTAAGGTCCTCAAGCCAGCGCCTTTTTATGACGAAAGAGCTCTTGGCGAGCTGGAGAAGCTTGTCGAGCCTCCCGAAGAACTCCCCTTCATTCTTGGAGAGGTACCCTATGCGCGGCAGGTTGATCGTCACGACCCCTATGCTCCCCGTGAGGGGGTTGGAGCCGAACAATCCGCCGCCCCTCTTGTTGAGCTCGCGCTTGTCGAGCCTGAGCCTGCAGCACATCGACCTCACGTCGTCGGGATTCATGTCAGAATTGACGAAATTGGAGAAGTAGGGTATGCCGTACTTGGCAGAGGTCTCGAACACCTTCAGGTTGACGGGGTTGTCCCAGTCGAAATCCTTCGTTATGTTTATCGTAGGTATAGGGAACGTGAAGACCCTCCCGAGACCGTCGCCCTCCACCATGACCTCGGCCAATGCGGTGTTGAAGAGATCCATCTCCTTCTGGAAGTCGCCATAGACGTCGCTGGTGATCTGGCCGCCTATTATCACGGGCTCGTTGGCCATGAATTTGGGCACCTGGAGGTCGAGGGTTATGTTGGTGAACGGCGTCTGGAAGCCGACCCTCGTAGGCACGTTCATGTTGAACATGAACTCCTGCAGCGCCTGCTTGACCGCCTTATAGTCCAGCCCGTCATGCCTTATGAAAGGGGCCAGATATGTGTCGAAGTTCGAGAATGCCTGCGCGCCGGCAGCCTCGCCCTGGAGCGTGTAGAGGAAATTCACCACCTGGCCCAGGGCTGCCCTGAAGTGCTTGGCAGGCTTGCTCGTTACCTTTCCCCTCACCCCGTTGAATCCGGACATCAGGAGGTCGTTCATGTCCCACCCAACGCAGTATGGACCGAGTATCGAGAGATTGTGCACATGGAAGTCCCCGCTCTTGTGGGCCTCCTTTATCTCGGGCTCGTCCTTGTATATCTTGTGCAGCCAATACTCGGAGACGACCTGCGAAGAGAGGTATGAATTGAGCGACTGCAGGGAATAGGTCGTGTTGGAATTCTCCTTTATGAGCCATGTCCCCTTTGTAAGATAAGAATCGATCATCTCCCTTATGTTTGAATGCAACGCCCTATAGAGGATATAAGACTTGACCACATTGTACTGGCCGTTCTCCACCAGCACCTTTTCCACAAAGTCCCCTATCTGCTCCACTGAGGGCATCTCCCCCGCCTTCAGCCCGGATTCGATCGAGCTGACGACCATATCGGAAAGGCGTTCCGCCCCCTGCCTGTCCTTGCCCCCGGTAGCCAATGTAGCCCTCCAGATGGCATCCGTTATCTTGCTCTGGTCGAAATCGACGATCCTCCCATCCCTCTTTTTTATTTGCGATATCATGCTCCCACCAACCCTTGCACTACGTGCAGCAACCATTCCACTAAAACCTTTAAATAGCTTCTTAATCTTCACTGTTTAGATTTGGGGAGGGTTAGGACTTCCGCTATTATTTTGTTGATGCTGGTATATCTTTTACATTCGGTAAACTGGACTGGACGGAAGTTTGACGCAGGCGGCTTTGTCGTAAAATCTGGCCAAAACCGGCCCAGGGAAGTTTTAAATACCAAAAGGGCCAATTTGGAAGATGGTGCGGATTTTGGAGAGGAGATGCATGTTCTGCAACAAAGCGCTTCAAAAGCATTACCTTGAGAAGAACAGCGCATTCATAAAGAGAAAATTCTGCGGCAGGGTCTGCTCGGGAAAGGCAAGGAAGGGCAGCACCCACAGGAACTATTACAAGACATGCCCCATATGCGGCAGGAATACCGGATGCCATACGGGACATATGGAGCCGGCTACTTCACGGCAGTAAGGATAAAGGCTATCCCGGGGAAGAGGGTTTCCACAGCCACCTTCCTGAAACCGGCCAATGACGCTTTTTTGGCAGCCGCGCCGCTGTCGAACCCCCTCACGCTCTTGACAAGCCAGCCGTATGCCTCCCGGTCCACCGCCCCGCCCGCAATGCCGACCGCCGAAAGATAGGCATTAAGCAGCGGCCTGGAGAGGCTGCCTTTCGGCAGCGCCATGTCCAGCGCGACAAGCTTGCCGTTTCTCCTCAATACCCGCTTTGCCTCGCCCATGAATAGGGAAATATCGTCGAAATTGCGGAGCGAGAACCCTGTAGATACCGAATCGAACGCGCCATCCGGATAATCGAGGGCCAGGGCGTCGCCGAGCGAGAAGGTTATCCCTTCCGCCCCGAGCCGCTTCACCTTCCGCCTGGCTATGGAAAGCATGCTCCTGTTCAGGTCCACCCCCCTCACGCTGATTCGCCTCCCTCGCTTCAGCGAGGCATCCATTATCGCTATCGAGAGGTCGCCTGTCCCGGCAGCCACATCCAACACTTTCCCCCCGTTTATGGGCAGGGCGAGATAGGCGGCGCGCCTCCTCCACCATATGTCGAGGCCCATGCTGAAGAGATGGTTCAGGATGTCGTACTCCCGGGATATGCTGGTGAACATCCCATCTATGCGCTCGGACATGGGATCACGCTATTATGTGGAATACTGGGAGGATTAGCACTATGAGCTCTATCCATACCACATGTGTAACGGTGGACGCCGCTATCCCCTTCCTGTATGCTATTGAACTGGCAGTGAACCCGACGAACATCGCGGCGGCGACGAGCACAGGGTTGAGGGTCGAGATATGCACCGCCGAATAGTATAGCGCCGAGGCGAGCCACCCCTTCCCCTTGAACCTCCCGGGCTTCTTGTCCATATACCCCTGGAGCCCGCCCCTCCAGTAGAGCTCTTCGAATACCCCTATCAGCGCAAGGAGCACCGCAGTCAGGGCAAAACCGTTCTGCGCATATATCTCGGAATAGACCTGGTAGACGTATCCGGCCATGCCGAGATGGATGGCGGCAAGATAGCCGATGAAGAAGATCGCATATAGCGCTGCTGCCCCGGCAAGCCCCCATAGAAACACCGAGGGAAGCCCGCCTCTAGACCAGCGGACATAGCGCCTGTAACGCACTAGGGTAAAGGCGCCGAGAATCAACGTGGATATCGACATCGCATAAATGAACTGGGATTTGAACACTATGAAGGTTGCCGGCCAGAGCGCAAGCGGGAGCAAAAGGTATAGGAGGTCCGTAGGGGTAGTCTTCATGCGATCGCCAAAGCCAGCAGATATGATGCCGAAAGAAGCACCAGGAACGCCGCGGTGCCGGAGGCGTGTGCCGCCATCCCCCTTACATATGAGGCTGGGCTCTTGTAGCTGCCGATCGCCCTGAAAACAGATGCCGAGAGGGGTATGGCCGCAAGGACGGCAAGGGAATATATCGGCAGGTACCCGAAGAGCGAACCTGCAGCTACGATTATATATGCCGCGGACTGCAGCAGCGCATAATAGGATGCTATCCTCTTGGGATCGTAGAGCATCACGGCCCCGCTCTTCCTGCCGTACTTTCTGTCCGTCTTCCTGTCAGGCACCTCGTTCACGAGCAATGCATTGCCGCACACCAGCCCGACCGGGATTATAGAAAAAAGGAGAGGGTATGGTATTGCCGCATATCCGCCGGAGACCATGAATGCGCCCGCGGATATGAGAGCGAAATTCACGGCTACCGTCAACTCCGCCATGAACGGGAGCTTCACCAGGTAGGCGGCATATAGCGGTATGGAGAGTGCGCCAACTATGAGCAACGGGAGTATGGCAGGGTTTTGTCGCAGTAAATAGAGGGATATGGCGCCGGCCAGAGCCATGGCGACGACAGACAGGAGGAGAATGTTCTTCGGATCCACAAGGCGTTTTTCCATCACCTTGCTCCCCCCGCTAAACCGGGTCTTGATGGTCTCCTTGTCTATCCCTATGTTATAATCGAAATAATCGTCCATCATGTTAGCGGACATCTGCGCAAGCAGCGCCCCTGCCACGACGAGAAAGGAAAGATAGGGATGCACCTTCCCATAGTATGCCGCTGCGGATATCCCGACAAGCGCGGAAAAGAGGGATATGGCAAGATGCGGTTCGAATATTTCGGCGGCATACCATTTCAACTCCATGAAGGCACCAGATTTGATTATGGCATGGAAAATTATATATATTCTTGAATTAAAGCACCAACAGGACCAACCCCTTTTCTGGAGTTCATAGGAGTTACCCATGAAGATAGGAATAGAGCACATAGCTTACGTGATAGCGATCGTCGCAGTCTTCACGTTCGGGGTGGTCGGCACATACCTGATAGGGAATGGGGGCGGCTTCAATATCAAGTCAATGTCGCCGCTGGCTGCGGCATATTTCACCATAGTCACGATGTCGACAGTCGGGTATGGTGACATATACCCGGTGTCAAGCATGGCACGCATATTCGTCATGGTGCTTATCGTGCTTGGATTGAGCATATTCCTTAGCGCAATTACGATAATATCGAGTGGTTTTGTGAACAACAAAATAGAAAAACTGTCAAGCAGGATAACTTCGTTCGAGAAGGGAAGGCTGAAGGACCATATAGTCCTCATAGGGATGGACGGAGTGAATGTCGCGATAGCGAAGGATCTCAAGAACAGGAACACGAAGTTCATCGTTGTCACTGCAGACAAGACCGTCTCCGACAGGTTGGAGGTGCAGGGATACAAAAGTTTCGTAGCGGACGCGACATCCGAAATAGATATGGCGCAGTTCGAACTGAAAAAGGCGAGATACATAGTGGTAGACCTCAAAGACAACTCTAGGACGGTGTATGCGCTCCTTGTAGTCAGGAGCCTGATAGAGGGCACAAAGGTCGTTGTCGTTGCGCAGAACAGGGAGACGGAAGAGCACATAAGGAAACTTGGGCTGTTCAAGAACGAATCCATAATAAATCCCAATGACATAGCCGCTGCGAACATAATGAAGGGGGTGCCGAAATGAAAGGAGAGCATCAGGGAGGCAATATGGAACATGGAAGATTTACCAGGAAGATCGAGGATTTCACGTGCGAGAACTGCGAACTTGAGATAAAGGGCACCGGATATACCAACCACTGCCCGCGATGCCTCTGGAGCAAGCATGTAGACATAAATCCCGGGGACAGGCGGGCAGAATGCGGAGGCATGATGAAGCCGGTGGCCACAGAATACAAAAGCGGCATGTTCACGATAAGGCACCGGTGCGTCGAGTGCGGGATCGAGAAGAACAACAAGGCCGCCGAGGCTGACGACAGGGAACTGTTGATCGTGTTCATGTCGGGAAGGTCCGGCAGGGAGATTGGCGGCAACGCCGCGCGGTGAGGATATAAAAATAACGGTCGCGGGGGGAACGGGATTCATAGGCAGCAAGATCGTTAAGAAGCTTCTGGATTCGGGGAACCAAGTCGTAGTGCTTACAAGGAAAGCGCGAAAATCCGGCATAAAAAATCTGGAGTACCTGAAATGGGATGCGAAACCGAAGGGGTTGGACATCTCCAGCGCGATGGATGCCGACGTAGTGATCAACCTTGGAGGGGGGTCGCTGGTAAAGAGATGGACGAAGGAGGAAAAAAAGCGCATAGTTGAAAGCAGGATAGATTCAACAAGGGCGATAGTGGAAGCGATAGCGAAATCGGAGAGGAAGCCAAAGCTCCTGATAAATGCGTCGGCGATAGGCTATTACGGGGACAGGGGGGAGAAAGAGATAGCCGAAACGGAAAACGCGGGAAAGGGATTTCTGGCAGGCGTATGCAAAAAATGGGAAAGGGAGGCGAACAAGGCAGGAAAGCAAACAAGGGTGTGCACGCTCAGGACAGGGACGGTCCTCGGCGATGGGGGGTTCTTGAAGATGCTCAGGATAATGCTTTCCTTCGGCATATCCCCGTATCCTAGCAAAAGCAGACAATGGATATCATGGATACATATAGACGACTTGGTGGAACTGATGATCTTCATCATAGGGGACAAAAGGGTTAATGGGGCCGTCAATGCAGTATCGCCGAATCCTGTAAGGAGCGGGGCATTCATAAGGGCGGTCGAAAAGGCCACGGGAAGCAGGCACCTGATAAGCATGCCGGCAATAGTTAGCAAGATAGCTGCAGGCGAACTGGCAGAAGAGATATTGCTTTCCAGCCAGAGAGTGGTACCTGAAAAGGCAGCCAGACACGGATTCGGGTTCAGCTATGGAGATATAAACAGGGCAATGAAGGACATTGCCAATTCATGCCCCTGAACCCCTAAAGATCACCAATCTAGAAGATTTTTATATTTTCCCATTAATTAGTCCAAAGACTTGAATAAATATATTTTGCTCTACAAAAATGTAGAGCTATTTATGTTTTATAGGGGTGTGTCGAGTGACTATAGTGTGCGCAATAAAATGTAATAATGGGATAGTTATTGGCTCTGACGGACAGGCAAGCGTTAATACGACTGGAGGTGCCATAAGACATCAGATTCAAAAGATATATCAAATCGGGGAAAATTCAATTTTCCTAGCCAGTGGAACAATAGGTCTTATACAAAAAAGCATAGAAATAGTAAAAGCCCATTCCGATGAACTAGATTCTGGTTTTAATACAGAGGTATTGGAGGCCATAAAAAAAGGTATATTTCCAATAGTTAAGAGTGCAAGAGATACATATGTACAATATAATAACAAAACAGAAGGGGTGCCAACAGTTGATATGCTCTTGTGTGGATTGAACAAGAATAAAGAATTAAGAATGTGGCATGTGGGAGCAGACACGCATGACGAATTCATAGATGTAGTAGGATGCTATTGCAGCGGAAACGGAGAAACTTTTGGATACTCTCTATTAAAAAGCCTCATGCAGTCTTCATCGAACATAACTTCTGGTAAACTCATAATTTACAGGACTTTAAGGGACACAATAAATTCGCTTGCTGTAGGCGTAGGAGGACCAATAGATATCTGGTATATTCAGGATACCGGAACAATACACAAATTATCGAACAAGGAAATTGAGGATCTTTCCAGATTGTACAAGAAATGGAAGGAGATAGAGGCAAATTTCTTATCTGGCAAATTAGTTGATTCGGTAATTAAGTAATGGATGAGAAGATGAACAAACGTAAAGATAAATTGTTATCTGGTAATAGGGTTGCAGACGTTGACATTAAAAAAACAAAACCAACCAACAACACAGAGGTTAAAACCATACAGCATGAAAATGTAAAGACCCTGACAGAGATAAAACAGGAATTAGTCAAAGCAGCAAAAATTAATCCATGCCCGGCATGCAAACACGATACACAACAACTTGCAAAATTTATTTCGGCTAAATTAGATTCTATAAGAAATGATTCTTTGATAGACAAAAATGCAGTCAAATATCTTAAAGAACTCGACTATATAAATGAACTTACAAATATAGCGATCGGTTTTTCCAAATTTATAAAGCCATTCACAAGAATTAGTAAGGTTCCTGAAGTATACGAAAAGGTTTTGCACGACGATAGGGAAGCAAACAAAAAAGTAAAAGAGTATTTATTGAAAGCTAGTGGATTAGCCAAAGAGTTAAAAGGTACTGACAAGCACTTCATGATTGTATCGGATATATTAAAAGCATTTACAAGAGCAACAGAATTCAAGTTAAGCGTTGACCCATATGCTTTTTATCTATTTGACAGAACACTCAAGTTGGGTTTTAAAACACATATTCTAAGCACCACAAGCAAGGCAATTGTCGGGATAAAAGGAATATTAAACCCATCAAAGTATTGGTAATAAATTATGGGAAAAGTTCAATGTTCACCCGCTAAACCTTATGATATAAAACCCCGGTTACATTTTATTTTGGCAATAAATATACAGACCCACTATAGAAATCGGAGAACATATAATCTGCGTTATAAAAAAGCTGGTTTGACGAAACGGGTTAGAGAAGAAGGTTAGAGACATCGCTACTCAAAGTGGCGAGGTTAAGTGAGTTATATATAACCCCTGTCAAATATCGCCCTCGCCGGGATTTGAACCCGGACCATAGGCTCCGCAAGCCCATGTTCTATCCAAGTTATACTACGAGGGCAGAATGACATACCATATATCCCGTTATGGATTATTTATTTGTTTCCATGGCTCCGTTTACAAGGGCGATAGCCCCACAGCACGCCACGGGGACTTATTGCAGTATTTTGCAATGGGATTTAGTAGTTACAACCCCGGATTGACGATCATCCCCGTGGCGAAATTGCGCCATGTATAATAACCTTTTCCAATAAGATAATATGCGTTGAAGAACGGCACGGGAATTGCCGGCAAAGCTGCCGGAGATGGCCCTGGGTGCTTGTTCTGATTACATATGGTATTGGTGGTTTTATGATGCCGAATATAGACCCGCGGACACTGAAAAACATGATGGCCAAGATGGGCATGCAATCGGAAGAGATAAACGCCCAAAGGGTTACCATCGAATGCGCAGACAGGGACATTGTTATAAGCAGCCCGACAATCACAAAGATAGTGATGCAGGGTGCGACGAGCTACCAGATATCCGGTGACGTGTCGGAAAGCCCGAAGGATTCAAAGATAGAGATAACCGATACTGATATAAAATTTGTCGAGGAAAAGACTGGAATCCACGACATCGAAGCGATAAAAGATGCGATAAACAAAGCTGACGGAAGCATAGCGGACGCAATAATAGCGCTATCGGGATGATTCCTGCATCCGCCCTATTTTTTAGGAACTGTATAAGATTGCGCGAATGGGATGCCGCCTATTGTCCTGACATTGGCTTCGTCGACGATGCCGTTCCTTATGGCGAGCGACACGGACTCTTCCCCTATGGCGTTCACGGAGTATACCTTTTCTCCCAAAAGATCGACAGCTGCAGGATCGATGAGCTCCCCTACATAAAAACTTGAATAGTCCCTTATGTTCACCACGATATCCCCATCTTCCAGCACCCGGCCTATGAGGTCCTGGTCGCACATAGCTATTATCGCCCCGTTGTCGGTCTCGTGGAGCTTGAGGTATATCATACCCTCACCCGTACTTGTAGAAGAGCACCGTAGTCATGCCGTACATAGCGCCGTACCAGAGCAGCCATATGCCCCCTGCGATGTTGCTCTGGTATATCGCGAACGAACCGAGGGCGAACAGCCCGAATGCAAATGCAAGTTCGGTTCTTGTGCTCCCTATCGCGGCCGCAAGGTTGTTCTTGATCACCTCGCCGCTCTTGCTCCAGTAGGGCTTGGGATCCTTGTGCAATATTGCTGAGAGGGCGGCCTTTGTCCGTATGAATGCCAGGGAGAAATTTAGCGCGAAGAGCATCAGCCCTTTCTTAAACGACTTGAAATAGACCTTTGTCATGAATATTGGGATAACTAGCGAGAGCACGAGGGAGAGCATGCCCAGGAGGCGCAGATAGGTGGAGGCGCTGCCTATATTCGCCAGGTCGCCCAGCGTTAGGTGCGTGAATGGGAATGCAAAAAAGACAAGGAGGACGGATGCAAGGGTAAAAAGTATGAGCACGGCGGAAAGATAATTAAGCCCGAGGCCGTGTGTCAGGTAGTCCATGCTGGATATCCTGGGAAGGCTCTTCTTGCTCTTGCCGTTTTGCAGGAAATACCAAAGGAACTGGGTGCCGCCGTAATTATAGCGCCATTGCTGCTTCGCCAGGGCGGAAAACGTTACGATGGGCATGCCCTTCGCATATATCTTCGGCACATATACCCCTTTGTACTGGTGGAGGTCCGACTCAAAGCTGAAAAACGTGTCCTCGGTCACGTATTCCGGAAAACCTCCGACAGCGTCCAGCATGCTCCTCCTTATTATGCCGCAGGAACCGGCGAATATCGCGGTGTTGTTCAGCAGCCTTGCCTGCTGCACGAACTTGAAAAAGAAGGCATCGAAGAGGTTGGCGGACTCCGAAAAGAAACCGCCGTAGAATGGCTTCTTTTCGGTCTGCACGTACGAAAGGTTCTTGTCCGACTCGAAATAGGGCAGGAGCTCCTTGAGGAACCCTTTGTTAATCAGGTATTCATCATAATCGAAAAGGGCTATGAACTCCCCCTTGGCGTGCTTGAGCATGTTGTTGAAGGCGCCCCCCTTGAATCCCTCCCTGTTATCCCTGTGCAGGTAGTTTATGCCGTTCTTTTTGCAGAACCTTTCCAAATCGGACCTTATGTCCGCTTTTGTGGAATCGTCGAGCAGGTAGTAACTGAGCCTGTTCCGTGGATAGTCGATCTGGAGGAGCCTGGAGAGGTTCTTTTTCACTATCGAGGGATTCTCGTTGAAAACAGGCACCGCTATGGTGACGGTGGGATGGCGGGATAGCGGTTTCAGTTTCTTCTGTATCTCAGATATGTAGTCGTTGCAGGAATGCGACCTGTAGTAGGTGTATGCCGTGAAGATCGAGAAAAATCCAGATACAAAGGAGAGAAGGAGGAAGAATATGCCTATGGCGTACATGGGCAGCGAACCGGCGCGGTGAATGAGGTAGAGGGAAAAGGCGATGCCTGTAATTCCTATGATGACAAAGAGGGCGGTGAAGGAGAATAATGTTATCCGTTTTGATATAGGGGTTTTCGAAGTTGGGTCCATAAACATCATTGTCCGTTAGCCGTTAAAGGAGATATATGATTTAATATTTCACCCCTTATGTTTAAATATATTCTTCACCCAAGTCTTAAAGGGTTTGTTGAAAGTTTTATTGGGGCAAACCTGCATCAGATAGCACATCTAACCATCGTCCTGAAAAACTGTGGAGCTCATAAATGCCGGGATGGCGGAAACTGGTAACGCGCCAGTACTAAATTGGCGAAACTCGAGATCTGGTTTCCGAAAGGAAGTTTGGGTTCAAATCCCAATCCCGGCGCTTCTGTCCTTATGCCAATCACCTTATCAATACCATACAGCGCTAGCCAAACCAATCTACAGCGGCGCCAAAAAGAAAGCACATGTCGGCACTAAAAAGGTAAAAGGATAACAGGGCCGCACCGCATTATGCGGCACGGCAGACAAGACTTCAACCAACGGCCACTGTGCTGGTCGTCGCTGATGCGCCGTCCTCTCCCTGTACGACCACCTTATACCCGCCATGAAGGGACATCCTTATGTGCCCGTTCCCGAGCACTATCGGCCCAGAGAAAGTCAGGGTTACGGATGCACCCGGCTGCAGGAGATACCCCTTGCTTTCCGCCACCATATCCTGTTCTGAGAAGGGCAGGATCAATGTTGAATTGCTCCCGACTATGAAGTTCAGGACCCTGAACTGGGACGCCTGCAACCCGACATTGAGAAGGTCTCCCATCCTGTGGCTCTCGTTTGCGCTGATGTTCGCTGTGGAGTTGAAGTCTTCCACCATTATGCCGGTGTGGAGATTTCCGATATCCACCTCGTGGTTGCTGCCCACCGTCATGTTCATGTTGTCAACATGGAAGATATGTGCATGTTCTACCTCTCTGATGACAGAGGCGGGGCTGGTCGACTCCCCAAATGGATTCTTTCCAGCACCTGCTACCATGTTAGACCCTATGGATGTGTTAGCTCTGGTGATGTTGCCTGATACGGATACCGAAACATTCTTCGAGGAGACAGTGGAGTTGATGCTGAACGAAGTCACGTTCCCCATCAGGGATATGCTCCGTTGCGCTGTAGCTGCTACTGCATTTGACCCTGCCGTGCCGTTTACGGCAACGTCGGATCCGCTGACGGCGTTGGAGGGTATTGAGCTGTTTTCACTCGCGTTTGATCCGACTATGCCTTTGCCGGATTCTGGTCCTGGGAAGTTCTCGCCAGCCCCTATCACGAGGGGAGATATCATGATGCTTGCATTCCCGAAAAGAACCACATGCCTAAGGACCACGCTCGTATTGGCGTTGTTCTTGACAGTGACCGACAGCGTGGTGGAATTGTTAGAAGACGTTATCTGCGCAGAGGTTATGGATATGTTCGCCGCAGCCGCCTCGAGACCAGCCTTTTCGGAAGGGGTCACCGACGACCTGGCGCCAAGCGCCGCAGTTGCATTGGCTCCAGGGACGATGATCGCCTTAACGGATGGGACCAATACGAATATCGTTGAATTCTGCGTGTATATGGCCGCCACCACAGGGGACATGTCCATCAGCACGCTTGTTGATGCATTTATCCTGCCCGCCTTCACCGTTGCCGTTATCTGGCTGCTCGGGACCGTGACGTTGTATGTCGTGCCATTCACAACCATGGTCGCATCAGCAACGTTGAACCTAACCGCATTTATAGAGGCATTGGCCGGCATTGTTGCCGTGCCTATTATCTGGCTTGTATTGATTAATGACATGAGGTTTATGGAACCTGTTCCTGTCGCATTTATCCAACCGGAGGAATTTGTGCTGCCAGCCAGATGCGCCTGGACAGAGGAATATGATATTACCAGGGAGGTGGTTCCGACAGGCACCCTTGGCGGGTCGGTAAGGCTGAATGAGAGAAGGTTGCTCTTCGGTTGGATCGTGCTGCTAGTACCGGTACTGGCAGGGTGGTTAAAAAAGAGCGCCAACAGGGCCACTATGACAACGGCAATTACCACTCCGGCTGCCACATTCTTAATATTAGTCGACATGCATCTACACCATTAACATTATTCTTGACGCAGGAATACCTGCTTCCGGGAAATTGCTGCAATGATACATCGCCATTGCCCGTTTTCCGGACTCCATGGCCTTTTTGCCAAGGGTAACCTAAAGCGCCTGGTTTATATTATTTGCAAGTGTTTAAATTACTTTCCTTGGGGGAGGTAAAGACGGCCGAAGTTGCGGTTTGCGGGGATTAGACGTTCATCTGCGAAACCTGATAGACGAGAACCTCTCTCGCCTGCGTCAGGTTGAACGTCTCGTTGTGCAGCATCATCTCGATGACGTATGGCCCATCCTGGGCAAGCATCACGTCGCCGGTATAGGTAGCCGTAGTTATGTTTGCATAGACATACCTGGCGTTCCCGAGGACTCTCCCATATATTCCGTGCGGAGGCGGCAGGCTGGACTCGAGCCTTACTATGAAATACTCCGATGCGTACGTAGAGTTGGGATATGCCACCCACTCCACAAACAGGTAGCCTTTTGCGTTCGCCAGATATTCCGATTCCGTCCCGTTTATATAAACCTGGCCGTTGTAGATCCCGTCTACAATCCGGCGGCCGGTGAAAACCTGGCGGTAGGCATGCCACCCTGTGCCGAGGACGTCATCCATCTGGCCGGCCGTTATAGAACTGCTGTTCATATAAGGAGCCAGGGTATTGGAACCTTTCGTCGAGTTGGTGACGTTGGTGGCAAGGACTACCGTATTCGCGGGAGGAGTGGATATCGCATTTTTAGAAACGGCATTTGTAGTGTTGGAGATGGAAGAGGCTTTTGACGCGCTGCCTCTCGTGAATATGAAGACCCCGATTATAACAAGTATCACGACGCCCGCTATCACTATTAAATTGGTATTTTCCACTTTGACCATCCGCTGCTATGATGTTTGCTCGCGCAAACAATTATAAGCATGAGCAACATCTTCAATTGCGACAGCGCTTCAGCCGCCGAAACGCATTTGCTTCCTGCGGTAGGGGCAGGGCAGATCCAGCAGGCAAGCTGCCCGCGCTGAAGAGTGTGGGCTCCCTTATCGGAATCAGGTAATGGCATGAGATGCAGGATAGGCAACAGGACAATCGCATACACCACGATGCTCGTCGTCGCCTCCATACTGTTCCTCATCATGGCGTACAATGCCAGCGGGGTCTACTGGGACTTCGTATCGCACATATTGGAAGCGAAGTCGCTGCTGAACCCGGCATTCTATTCCGCGGCGTCCATACCGATGAAATTGAACACCGCCTTTGGAAAAAACCTCTATTTCGAGCCTTTCAGGGCGCCCCTCTCCTCCCTCGCGATGGTGCCATTCTTATGGCTTGGAAAATTGTTCATACCGGCGTACCTGGCGTTCCTCGTATTCTTCCTGGGCTTTGCGCTGGTGGTTTTGTCGGGGAAATCCGGCATCGACCCCCTCTTGCTCGGCTTCCTGTTCTTTACCCCTTACGTCCTTTTCTACCTCACGCTGCTCAATGGCACGGAAATATTCACCATGGCACTAATCCTCATAGCAGTGGGATATGTAATTGAAAGACGCAGCAGGGCGGGTTTCTTCATGGCCCTCGCATGCCTCGCGAAATATACGACCCTTGCCTTCCTGCCGTTGCTGCTGCTGTCCGGAGACAGGAGGAAGATCGCTGAGAGCTACGCCATTTTCGGGCTGACCACGCTCCCATGGCTGGCGTTCAACTGGATCGCGTTCGGAAACCCCTTCTACAGCTATCTCTCCTCGGCCGGAACATTCGGGATAAGCAACGCGGGAATCGGCATCGCCTCGATCCTGCCGTCCGTGGCCACAGCCATCCCAGTCATAGCGATATGGCTCGTCCCGGCGTTGGCAGTCATCGCGTTGGCATCGCACATGGTTGGAGCCGAAAAGAAGGCTGCGCCACATGCGGCAAGAGTGGAGCATGCGGGGCAGGGGCGGAGGGTAGCCATGCTGGTGTTTGCGCTGGGCGCTGCGGGCTGGCTTGCGCTCTCGTACAGGGACTCTCTTCTCAACATGCAAAGATTCGGATATCTTATATATATAGGGGTGGCGCTGCTAATGGCGCTCGGGGGAAGCGAGGTGATCCAGAGAGTGAAGAACAGGCATGCGGGCGCCGGGAAAATTTATGCGGCGTTGCTCCTCTCCTCGCTGCTGATGGTGGGCGCGGCATATGTTCTCCTTGTTAGGTATAACGTAATAAATGAATACGGGACGACCAACCCAGAGGTAATAAATGCAGTAATGGCGCTGCAGCAGAATGGGCTCTCGGGATGCGGGATAGTATCCAACGGATGGGTATACCTGCGCTTCTACGGGATTGAGGCCTACTCCCCATACCTTTACAACAGCACCATATCGAAATTCCCGATATTGGCATTCAAAACCGGGATAGGGGTTTCGCCATCGGAGATAAAGGCGGTAAGGCTTGCGGAAAATATTAGTTATGGGGACTTCTACGTGGAAATCCCAGAGGGATCGATATGCGGATAGCCGGTCCCGGCACTATGCAATAACCGGCTTTGCGCGGCAGGACAATGAGGGTGTGGTGCTTACAA
>JAKARM010000002.1:36049-81734 GCA_021822165.1 Microcaldota archaeon
CGGAAAATATTAGTTATGGGGACTTCTACGTGGAAATCCCAGAGGGATCGATATGCGGATAGCCGGTCCCGGCACTATGCAATAACCGGCTTTGCGCGGCAGGACAATGAGGGTGTGGTGCTTACAAAATGCTTAGCAGAAAGCCCAAAGCCTCAAAAGGATTTCCTTAGAATTATAGGTGCTTTCCGATGTCCTTCCACTTAAAGACGATAGTATAAAGCCGGAAAAAGACGGCAAATCCGGCCAAGGGCGTTAAGCTCCCAACCCTGTGACCCAAGCTCAAATCCCGGTGAACTCGTCGAGGAGCACGGTGGCGTAGGAGCCGGAAGGGAGGGAGAAGGAAAGTTTCATGTCGGCTCCCTCGGAGGAATGGCTAAAATCGAGATAGGGGGAGAATAATGCCCTGAACGCACCCTTGCAATTGAGCTCGGGCATGCCGTCTATCTTGAACGACTCGGGAGTTATACCCATGCCGTCCATCAGCCCCTTCTCCGCCGCGGTCAGATTTGCAGTACCATACCCGACTATGTTGCCGACCGGAAAGAGGCCTTCTTCCCTCTCGCCGCCATTGAAGGCCCTCACGGTGGCCATGTCCGGGAAACCGTAGCGGTCGGCCGCGCAGACGAGGTCGCCCTCTTGCGGCCCTGCGCCGGATTTTATCCGTTCCTCCAGCGACCTGTTGAATATATGGCTCTCCACGGAATGGACGTACATCAGCGTGACAGATCGCGGAATCTTCCTTATCGCATTCGCATAGTCGTTCGGGAAGACCGAGAGATGGTTTAGGACCAGCCTCTCGTTTTTCAAGTATCTCGGAAAATATTGCAGGGCTCCCTTGAAATCCCTCTCCGAAGCCAGCCTCTCGCGGGCGGCCACCGCATCCTGGTTTGTCTCGGAAGAGGAATCCGACAGGATCCTCATAGCCGCACTCTCGAAGTCGCCTTTGATGATGTCAAGCCCGACCTGGATGTTGTTCCCCCGAGTACCGAACCTCTGCGTCCCGTAATAATTAGGGAATATGCCGGAAAGCTCGCTATGCACCTCTTCCACGGCGCGCGGATCCGCCACGCCCTTGAGCGTTATAGTGAACCTGTTGCCCAGAAGATCGCCGAGCCTCACGCCATGGGAACCCTTCCATGCGCCGTTTATGGTGATGTCTTTTAGCCTGACCCCGAGTAGCTGTGCCGGCTCGACCCCGTACATGCTGCACAGCTGGGTGGATATGGCAGTCCTGTCTTTGGAACCGGCGAACCCTGCAGACCTTATCCCCCGCGCCACCTTCCTTGAAATCTCCTTTAATGCCGAAGAGGTATTCCAGTCCCTCTTCTGCAATACGAATATCGAGAACTTCCCCCCCTCCGCCTTCGCATCGGAGAGGCCGGGCTCGCTGCCGGAATATACGCGGTCCCTCTCCAGCACCACCCCACCCGGGGTTATCTCCTCCACCACGAAGTCTTCCGCGGACGATTTGACTTTGCCGCCAGAACCCGGGCTTTTCGCGAGCCTCATAAGGATATATCGGTAAAGGATAATTAAATATGTTCATCCCAGGAAGCATGGCGCGGGAGGAAGGCGATAGAAAGCCCTTGCATGTTTTGGAAAGAAATAAACCGGCATATAAGAAAATGCTAATAAAGTGCCATGCCTCTCCCTTAGAGGTGTGATTATGGATAACAATAGAATGGGATTCAAGAGGTACACGCAGCTTCCTATGCCATACAAGTTCGATGCGCTGGAGCCGCACATAAGCAAGGAGATCATGGAACCGCACTACTCGATGAACCACAAAGCATACGTTGACAACGCAAACAAGTTCATCGAAAGATATGAGAAGGTCGTCGCAGGGGAGGTCAAGGATTACGACATACAGGGCATCCTGAGGGCGATAACCTTTAACGTGAACGGGCACAAGCTCCACGCAAGATTCTGGAACAATATGGCAGGGGAGGGAAAGGGAGGAGGTAAGCCGGGCGGCAAGGTAGGGGATCTCATAACCAGCCACTATGGCAGCTTCGATAGGTTCAAGCAGATCTTTACGGAAGCTGCGAACTCGATGCTCGGCGCCGGATGGACGGCGCTCTGCTACGACAAGGAGACGGGCAACCCACAGATAATGACGATAGAAAACCATTTCATGAACAAGGTGGCTGGGGCGCCGGTGCTAGCCCTGATAGACGAATGGGAGCACGCCTTCAACATGCAGTACAAGACAAAAAGGGCGGATTATGTTGCTGCCTGGTGGAATGTAGTAAACTGGGACGATGCGGAGAAAGTACTTGAAATGGTCCAGGGGTAACATCCCTCCCCCGATAAATCATGTGGGTTTCCTCTTCAACCTGCAGAGAATATGTTTTATCAGTCAGCGAGACCATCTCTATCGAGACCTCTTGATAGGGATTATAGCGAACAGAGGCATGCAACCTGCCCACTTTGTTAGACACAAGTAATTTATATGAGATGGCAAGGAGAGAATATCGTGATTATGCATGGCGGCCAAGACCATAGATGGAAGGACCGCCGACGCGAGGCAGGCGGAAAGGGAGAGGGATGGAGTTATATTGAGGGGCAACATCCTTGCCAGAAACGGGATGCCCAACGTGCTTTTCGTATACGACGTGCACCACCAGGATTTCCCCAACTCCGTATACGGGACGATAAAGGATGCCGCATTTGCCGCGGGCGGGAAGGTCACCGTTGTCTTCGAATACACGGATGCCGAAAAGGAGTTCTTCGAAGGGATAAGGGACAGGAGCGATGAGGAGATACGCGCCTTCGCGGAAAAGGCTAACGATGAACATTTCAGGCAGCCGGAAGCCAAGAAGCTGCAGTTCGCCAGGGAGCTATTCAGGGGGAGGGAGTGCAAGGCGGTCCTCTTCGATTCCTACGACAGCAAGCTTTCAAGGAATTTCCTGGAAGTTAACAAGAGGCTCATCGACTACAAGAGGCTCACCAGCTCCATGCTCTCAGGATGGCAGTCGGCGGGCCCGGGCGGAGTTGAGGGGGAGGGGCTGAAGGATGTCGCGATGGTGCAGCAGCTGGCAACCCACTGCGCACTGTTCCTCACGGACAAGGTATTTTCCGAGCATAGGGAGGAACATATGATGAGGACGATAAGGAAGGAGATGGAAGAGGGAAAGGGAAGGGACCAGCTGATCGTGGTCATAACCGGCGCCGTGCATGCGCATACACTTTCGCGGGGGCTCAGGCTCGACGGAGATGCCAACGTCTCCGAGCTGCACAGCAGGTTCGCCATATACGCAAGCCACATCAACAGCAAGATACAGGACAGGCTCCCAGACCTTATGGAAGAGGTGCAGAGGGGGGCATACAGCGAACTGAAGGAAAACATGATGCAGGAAACAGGGAGGGATTTCATAAAGAGATATCTTTCCCACATAAGGGAGGGGCTTAAAAGCAGCGAGAGGTTCGTAGCCGTAGCCCTAGCCGCATATGTCTACCTTAACGGGACCGGAATGCTGGACAGCGCATGGGTCAGCAGCAATAGGAAGGGGAGGCGGGAGGGTTACCTGCTCATGGATGCGATAGGGCACATGATGGATTCCAGGGATACGGCAACCATCGGGGCGGCGATGGAGGCGATGGGAAGGATAGAGGCCGCATGCGCGAAGTTCGAAGCGACCGGCATTCCCGAGGCAGGGGAGATCGTGGAGGCGTACTACAACGCCTTTGGATTTACCGGAATAGAGGAAGTGGGGAAGGGCATGATGAGGACGACATAGGCCATCCGCCCCTGCCCCCTTTTAGGGATAGGGGATACCGCGCTTGGCGCCTTCGGGCTGGAGGGCAGTTGGCGGCATTCTCGGCTCTTCCCTAAAATTTCAATAACCTATTTATACCTTTTCGAGAAAAGGTATGTGGTGCCTTCTGAGGATATCTCTTCGAGCGGCCTATTTGTATTAGAAAGCACAGCTTTGTGAAGATACAGAAAAACCCAACTTGGAGAGAGAACGCTCTTTTGGTCCATGTGAGATCGTGTTTTTACATGATTGATGTTGAGGAGAAGAAGCTTGCTCGAATTTACCCCACCTAGGGGATGACTAGGCTATAGCAGCGAAGAAGGCCGTGGCAAGCTGCGATAAGCCCGGGGTAGTCGCAAGTCGGACGTTGATCCCGGGATTGCCGAATAACATCCTTAACAGGATGAGCATACGCGGGGAATTGAAATATCTTAGTACCCGCAGGAAAAGAAAGAGAATTCGATGCGGTGAGTAATACGAATGAAAGCCGCAGAGGGCAAACCGAATCCTGCTGTGCAAATGGCGTGGAGATGTGGTGCAGCGATATCTATCCATATCATGAGCTGAACGCTTTGGAAAGAGCGGCTATAGAGAGTGACAGCCTCGTAAGCGAAGTGCCGTGGAGGTAGCTGCAAAGAGTAGCGTTGCATGGTTATGCAACACGAAGGCGGGGGCATTAAACCCCAACCCTAAATATTGGCTATAGACCGATAGAGAACAAGTAGC
Organism: Microcaldota archaeon; assembly: GCA_021822165.1. Taxonomy (GTDB): domain Archaea; phylum Micrarchaeota; class Micrarchaeia; order Micrarchaeales; family Micrarchaeaceae; genus JAKARM01. Next base: position 40,534 of record JAKARM010000002.1, read on the forward strand.
GTGAGCGAAAGTTGAAAAGAACGCACACCTGTGCGGTTCAAAAGATCTGAAACTAGGTGGTTACATGCAGGTAGGGCATGAAAGGAATGAAGGAGGCAGAAGCGAAATCCGAGAGGAAACAGCGATGCCTTTGGAACAGTGTCCTATCTTTCTTCTTGAAGCAAGAGCCAGGGAGTGTATAGGAGTGGCAAGTCGAAAGACGAAGCGAAAGCGAGAGCGCGCAGCCTTCGGGCAAGGCGCAAGGTATGAAAATGCCTAAGTCACTTTTATACGACCCGAAGCCATTGTGATCTATCCGTGACCAGGATGAAGCTAGGTTAACGCCTGGTGGAGGTCCGCCTCCTGTCATGGCATGTCCTGTTGGGTGAGTTACGGATAGCGGCGATATACCACTCGAACATGGCAATAGCGGGTCCCTTCTGAAGTATCTTTAGGATAGCTCTGGGCGAGTTTGCATATGCGGTAGAGCGACCGATCGACAGGAACGGGGTCGGAAGGCCTTACCTGTCTGTCAAACTCCGAATGCATATGCTGCGTAGACCCCAGGAGTCGGCGAGGTTGGGTAAGCCAGCCCCGCGAGACTACAAAGATAGTGACTATGGTTAAGGTCCCCAAATCCTAGTTGAGTGTTTCAAAGGCGATGGACATCGTAGACAGCTGGGAGGTAGGCTCAGAAGCAGCCATCCTTTAAAAAACGCGTAATAGCGTACCAGTAGAGATGTCTGTTGCTGAAGATATACGGGGCTAAACTAGGTACCGACACCATAGCGTTCGAAAGAACGGGTAAGAAGGCGTACGGCATGGCTGGAAGTGCGTTCGAAAGTTCGCATGGACCGTGCCGTAGTGAAAATCCTGGTATTAGTAACAGCATTTATAGGTGAGAATCCTATACACCTTAAGCACACGGTTTCCTTCGCAACGCTCGTCAGCGGAGGGTTAGGCGATCCTAAGCCGCAGGCTAATCACCACAGGCGGCAAAAGGGAAGCTGGTTAATATTCCAGCCCCTGACATGTAGGCGTGGCAACACAAGGCAGATTTCTGACATTTGGGGATAGGCCTTCAGAAAGTGCAAAGGGCTGCGGAGTCTCGTTATGAGGAGAAGCAGCTAAATGAACTATGGCTGAATTCCTGAGTCCGTGAAAAGGGAATCTGCAACGATCATGTCAGACCGTACCTAGAACTAGTACAAGTGTTGCTGGCTTAAAAAGCCGAGGTGTGTCGGAATAACCCTGGTTAGGGAAATCGGCAAACTAGTGGTGTAAGTTATCGAGAAACCATGTCTGCGCATAGTATGCGCAGATATCATTTTCTAGGGGGCAACGACTGTTTATCAAAAACACAACTCACTGCAAAGCGGAAACGCCTAGAATAGTGGGTGACGCCTGCTCACCGCCAATACGTGAAGGCCCTTTTCAAGGGGAGTAAGCGCTGGCAAAGAGCGGGAGTAACTCTGACTCTCTTGAGGTAGCGTAATACCTCGTCACTTAATAGGTGACTTGCATGAAGGGCGTAACGATTGCCCCGCTGTCCCAACCAGGGATCCGGTGAACTTACTGCGTGGTGAATATGCCACGATCTCTCAGTGGGAAATGAAGTCTCCATGAAGCTTGACTACATCCTGTAGTTGCTGCGATAAGTATTATGCATAGTGTAAGTGGGAGCGTCGATGCCTGCGTTTCGGCGCAGGCGGAGCGACAATGTAACACCACTCTTAATTCTTATCTCGGCTTACCAGAAATGGGACAGCTGCAGGTGGGTAGTTAGACTGGACGGTTATTTTCGATAAAGAAACGAAAATGACCAAAGCTCTGCTTAACTGGCTTGGGAAACCAGTGAAAAGCACAAAGGCAAATGCAGGGCTGACTGTATGCCGAAAAGCGTGGCATGCAGGCTCGAAAGAGGGGCTTAACGAACGTTGGTAGCTCTTTTAATGGGGCTCCAAGCTGTCAGACAAGTTACTCTGGAGGTAACCGATTCGTCGCCGGTGAGAGTTCACATCGACCTGGCGGTTTGATACATCGATATGGGCTTAGGTTATCCTGGTGGTGCACAAGCCACCAAGGGTTGGGCTGCTCGCCCATTAAAAACCTACATGAGCTGAGTTCAGTACGCCGCGAGGCAGTACGGTAATATCTACTGAGAGTGTTAGTGCCAGAGGATAAGACCCACTTAATACGAGAGGAACGGTGGATCGGCGCCTCTAGTGTACCGGTTGTGATTGCACTGCCGGGTAGCCACGCGCTATGTGGATAAGTCCTGAAAGCATCTAAGGACGAAGCCATACCCGAAACGAGGCATTAGGGCGGTTGTAATAGACAACTTTGATAGGACGGGTGCGTAAGCAGAAAGCGTAAGCGATCTGTGAACATTCCGTTACTAAAGCCTAATATGAGCAAGCTTCTTCTCCTGTTTCTTTAATTGATTCAGGAGACCTTTACCGCGAGGTATGCATCTCTTGCGCAGCAGATTGCATGTCGAGCACAAGCTATTTCTCAAATAAGGCCATGCCGGCAGGCATTCAGGGTTTCCCAATTCCGTGAATTTGCAATCGGTACCTTAGAACCTGTTCCTTTCAAAACGGAAAAACAACACCCCGCGCATGCCTAAAACCCATCAAGCGGGCTGTCACTTGTCCCCGAAGAAACCGAGGATCCTCGCAGTGAGCTCCCGGGACTTGTCCGGATTGTATTTCAAGGTGAAACTGGATCCAGCAGGGCGCCATATCGCCGAAATGCCGGATGAAAAATGGCCGAACCCTGCAGGAGTCCCCTCCAGCTTCGTATCGTGATGGAGGGGCGAGGGCTCGATAAGGGGGTTGTAATGCACGCGGTATCCGGTGCGGCCCGTGCTTAACTCCCTGTACATCGTGATCTTGGAATGCTGGAGCGCGCCCAATGGGGAAACTTTCCCGCCTGTGGACACCGTGGCATTTTTAAAATAGACGTTCCCGACGTCTGGAAGGCGGGGTATCATGGTGGAATTATTGAATAGAGGGGTCTCTTCTATGAAATCCCCTGTCAGCATGGAGGAGTTATAGAAAACGACAGCGGATTTCTTAACCCCGTTGGTGAGGTCAGATACCGTTATCTTCCAGCGGTCGGCGCCGCCCTTGACAAGATGGATGTTGACATTGATCTTGTCTCCCGGACGGGGTGAAACCTGCATCAGCTGGGGAACCCCTGGAAGCAGCTGGTACCAGGCGGCATAGGCAAAATGGCCGTCATTCCCGCATTCCAACACGCCAGCCTGTATGAGCGTAGTGTCGGAAGATGCCTCTTTTGCCAATCCCCCAGGATGTAAACCGGACGGGTTCATGTATCCCCCTATGCCGACCCACTCAGATACTGCAAGAAGCGCTCCGGAAGGGCGGCCCCCATAACTCACCGCAGGCACGGTAAAGGTAGCGTTTACTCCCGTTACATCGCCTTTCGGGTGCGCAGCATATCCTGCCCAGAAAGAGGATAATGTATTCCCCCCATTGGTGAAAAACAGGCGCATGCCGTTGCGTCGGGCATACTGCTCGCCGGGATGTATAGCGTTTGATTTCACCTCGGCAATTGCCTTCCGGGATACCACCACGATAGGGTGCGGGGTCTCCGGCATGTTTGTCGAAAGGGCATTGTACAGGGATATGGTCCCGGCAGCTATGCCCAGGCCGGCAAAGATGGCTGCGGCCAATTTTTTGCCCCTCTCCGGACTGGAAGTGGCATCGTCGCGGAGGAGGGAGGACATCATCTTCTCGTCATGGCCCTGGCGGCGCGGGCCATTCGAGGATTTAAACACCATAGCACTCAGTATATGTTGGCGCTTTTATGATATTTAATGATTAGTTGCGGGCTTTCGTCGCCCTGTTCTTTTGCCTTTTGGGAGGAAACCCATTTGTACAAAAGATTTAAATAAGTTTCTAGGCAACCTATAACTGTTCAAGGGAAGCGTAGTTTAATGGTAAGTGATGCAGATGGAATATGGCTGGCATGTAAGATGTTCTTATTTTACCATGTCCAGCCTTGGCAATATTAAGCTGCCAACAGTAGCGGCCATAGCATCAAAGGACCATTTGGCTGCATAAAATCATCATTTTTTAGGTGGTTGGTATGCGCCAAATGGTTATAACGAGAGTATGCTCTAAGACTAAGCTCAGCCAGAGGGAGGAGCTCATTGTGCTGGAGATAGGGAAGGATAAAATAGACACAGCGACAGCCTTCGTCGATTACATAGGGGGAGAATATGGGGTGTCGAAGAGCTCGGTCTGGTACCACCTCAACAAGCTGAAGGAGGCAGGCCTTCTCACTTTTGCCACGAAAGAGGAGAAGGGGCTGAAAGCCCTGTCATTGACCAGGGAGGGGAGATTGCTTCTCAGGGAGATGGAACTGGGGATGAGGATGGCGGCAAGCCAGAACCCGGCAAATGCGCAATGGCATACGGCACCGCCATACAATAGGTTGTTGAGGGGCTATCAGATGGCGGATCACGCTTAAGTAAATGTATGCAGAAGAGAAAAAATGTGGGGAAATCTGCCGGCATGCCGATATGCGTGCCGGCCTAATCCTTCTTGATTGCTTTCTCCTTTATCAGGAGGCGCAGCTTCGCCCCTGGACCGCCGTTGCTGTATTCCCCGATTCCGTCCTTCCTCACAACCCTATGGCAGGGGATTGAGACAGGGAATGGGTTCCTCTTCAATGCGGTGCCTACAGCCCTCGATGCGCGCGGGCTTCCTGCAAGCTTTGCTATCTCCCCGTAGGTGGCTGTCCTGCCCGGAGGTATGGCCATGGTCGCGGCCAGCACCCTTATCTGGAAATCGGTAAAGCCACGGTTCCGTAGCTCCCTGGCGAAACTAGCCCTCATATCCTTTGCCATGCAACACCGCCAGCCTCTTTATCGCCTCCTTCCCGAGCTCCCGTACATTGGGATATGTTTTAACCCTGTCGAGCTGGCCGGGGCCGAACCACCCGATGCCGCCCGCCTCCCTCTCGTCGTACCTTAGCTCGCCGCTCTTCTTTACTGCGAGGTAGACGGTATCGTAATGCCTGTGTTTCACGCCTGTGGCATAGTTTATGTTCTCTATCAGGATGGAAAGAGGATGTACCGCGCTGGTTGCGTGGGGATCGGAAAACCTCCCTTCTGATGCGCTTACAAGCTCCACCGCCACCCCAGTCTCCTCGAGCACTTCGCGCACGGCCGCCTCCTCGGGGAATTCCCCCTCGTCGAGGTGCCCCCCGGGCGGAAGCCATACACCGAGCCCCTTGTGGTCGATCATGAGGACCTTTCCGTTATTAACGACGAAGCAGGTGGCGACCATGCATTTCTTGATAGTTTCCATACGATCAGCAAGCCGCTTGGCATCGGTTTTTATTATTTTGTTCCCGTAAGATATTTATCAGTGGCGATTGGTTGGCAGGCGAAAAAAAGGAGGGGAGAGGAGGTCTCAAGGTCTGGCTTAACGGAAGGATGGTTGGATACCGGGAGGCATCCGTACCCATATTGACGCATTCCCTCCAATACGGCAGCGGGATATTCGAGGGCATACGCGCATACGGCACGAAAGGGGGGGCGGCGATATTCAGGCTGGAGGACCACATGAGGAGGTTCCTGAATACGGCGAAGATCCACCAGATGGAGCTCGGATACGGGATGGAGGAGCTCAAGAACGCGGCAATAGAGGCCGTGAAGGCGAACGGGCTGGAATCGTGCTATATACGCCCCTTCGCGTTCTACGACGATGATGAGATAGGGCTCGCCACGGGCGGCAAGAAGGTCAGCGTTGCCATCGCCGCCGTCCCCTTCGGCGCCTACTTCGGGAAGGGGAGGAACGAGGGGATAAGGTGCAAAACCTCATCGTGGAGAAGGATAAGCTCCGACCTCTTGCCTGTCGAGGCGAAGTCGAGCGGGAACTACATAAACTCGATAATGGCGAACAGGGAGGCGCATTCCGCAGGGTTCGACGAGGCGATACTCCTATCGCACAACGGATATATAGCAGAAGGGCCCGGGGAGAATATATTCCTGGCGGAGAACGGCACCCTTTTCACCCCGGCCAGGGGCAGCGACATACTGATGGGGATAACAAGGGATACGCTAATCAGGCTTGCAAGGGACAATGGGATAGCTGTGGTGGAGGAGCAGCTGCATAGGGAGATGCTCTATTCCTGCGACGAAGCGTTCTTCAGCGGGACCGCCGCCGAGCTCACGCCGATAGTCGAGGTCGACGGGATAAAGGTAGGAGGGGGGAAGGTAGGGGACATGACGAAGAGGCTTGCGGCTGCCTATTCGGAGACCGTCGCGGGGAACAACAAGACGTTCGCGCACTGGCTCACGATAGTGAAATGAGGCCGGCCATCCGCAGGATGCCGCAATAGAAAAGGTTTTTATCTATTCCTTGACATCTTTTCTATAGTGGGTTTGGATGGCAAGGTTACTGGTACTGGCCGTGGATATAGACAACGATCTCTACAGGAAGACCAAGATAAGCGGGCCGGTGATAGGGAGGCAGAACAACCTTAAGGCAGCCTACAGGCTGGCGATGGCAGACCCCCAGGAGACTGATGCCAACACGATGTTCGAAGCCGTCAGGAAGTACGACGAGCTCAAGAAAATGGGCCATTCGGTGGTGGTGGCCACGATAACCGGGGCGGAGAAGGAGGGATATGTAGCCGACGCGGAGATATCGAGGCAGCTCGACAGGGTCCTCGACAGGGTGAAGGCCGACGGATGCGTCCTGGTGACGGACGGGGCGAGCGATACCAGGGTCGTGCCGATAATAAAGACAAGGATAAAGATAAACAGCGTCGACTTCCTGAGGATGAAGCAGGCGGAGGCGATAGAGAACACCTACTTCACGATAATAGAAAAGCTCAAGGAGCCCCATTACGCAAGGATAGTTTTCGGCATACCGGCGATAATATTCCTGCTCTTCACGATAAGCTATTACCTCAACTTCGGATGGCAGCTGCCCGTCGCGCTCATAGGGCTGTACCTGCTCATAAAGGGGTTCGGGATAGAGGAGCAGTTCGTCAACTCCTTCAGGGGGCTGGGGTTCAGCATAGACCGGCTCAGCTTCATATTCTACATGGGCAGCATAATCTTTTTCCTAATAAGCATCATATTGGGGGACGGGAACATGAGGGCTGCATCCCAAACGACCACGAACCATCTCGTGCTGGCGGCATACGGGATTGAGGGATTCGTCATACTCTTTCCGATAAGCCTCGTCCTTTACCTTACGGGAAGGATAATGGATCTCGAGCAGAAGAGGATGAGGTACAGGGCGATAACGCTGGGCACCTACGTGGGGTATGCTGTGATCGTGATAGCCATGCTCTACTTCGTCGCCGCATGGATAATAGGGCAGATATATTTCTGGCAGCTGCTCGCTTACAGCGCCGTGGTGATGGCATTCGGGTACGGGGTATCGAAATTCAGCGCGCTGCTCAAGATGAAGGCGATAAAGAGGGCAAACATAAAGGACAAGGAGGTGATAAACGACATAGGCGCATACATAGGGAAGGTCACCGAAGTCGAGGCGAAGCGCGGCCTCATGTTCGTGAAGACGGAATACGGCAGCACGATAAGGTACGAGATAGACAGGATTTCCAGCATTTCGGACCGGATCATCATAAGGTAGCGCTGTGCGCCTGGCGCACGCTGCAGATGCGAATGGCCCCCTTCCTCACGGAGCCGGATTAGGGCATGCAGGCTTTCAGAGATGTTTTCCTGCCGCAGGTTTGATCGTCAAGCACACAAAACCGTTCTTCTTCGCCACCCTGACGATCTTCAGGCCGCTGGACTTCACGGCGGAGATGGCTTCATCAATATCCAGGAGGTGCGAACTGAATCCCGGGAACATCAGACCGCTCCCCCGTTGCCGCTCGTATATCCGTATCTGCCCGCCCTTTGCCAAGAGGGATTTGAGGTATTGCAATGACTCCTTCTTCCTTGCCCAATGGTGGAAGGACAAGGTGGATATTATCATATCGAATTTGATATTGAACGGTACATGCCTGCTCGAACCCAGGGCGAATTTTATCTTTGTTGCGCTTCCGGCTTTCCTCTTTGCTATTGCTATCATGTCCCTTGACGGGTCCACCGCATAGATCCTTGCCCGCCTCATCCCCGACAGCCTGATAGGAATGATGCCGGGCCCAGTACCGACATCCAATATCGAGGTGAACCTGCTCCCCTCCAAATCCTCCAATATGAAATCATAGAACCCCTTCATGGGCCCGATTTTCGTAATCATCGCATAGAGGTTCGAGAGCAGGGGGCCAAACCGCTCTTCATGATTGAGATAGAGGTCTTTCAATTCATCACACGCTTTACATTAGGTGAAAGAATGTTTATTATGTTTGCGGAGAATGAGACGCGGCCGCAGGATTGCCCTGCAACGCGAGCCGCAGCCAGGGCAAGGGTTAGCGCGCCGCGCCGAAAGCGGTATCGGCCGCCGGCCCCGCGCCCAGAAGGGCAGGATCATTTCCTGCAGCTGTAATGGCTCGACAGCATTACATACCTCTCCTTGAAATTCCTCTTTATGTATGTGCCCGGAGACCTATCCTTTCCGGTGTCCGGTGCGGCCCTTACCACAAGGCCGTACTTGCCTTCGGTTACATGGACCTCGTTCACCCCGTTCACGTCCAGGATCTTCCTCGCCATGTCCATTATGTCCTTGTTGTGTGGAGGCCTCAAAAAATAAAAACTTTGGAGGGTGCTACGCACGGTTCCTATACCTTTCCCAAAACTCTTTCCCATATTAATCCCCTGTCAGCATCTACTAAAGCGACCTTGTCGGCATAACCTGGGCAATGCCATGGATGGCGGCATTGCAAGAGAGATACAAAAACAGCACATGGCTTCGCGCAACCCTCCAGAGAGCATGGATGCCGTATCCAGAGGAGGCATCGACGCTGTTACGGTCTTTCGGCATATGCATCCCACGTAATTAAAGATACATTATCCCCATACCGGTATATATCCCTATTGAGACGTTATTAACGGAATAGAGGGAGGCAGAAAGCATTATTTTCTAATAGATTTTTAGATTTATTAATTTTTGGGGATATATCCTAAATATATAGATACACTTTCCGAAGAGGCAGGGAAAAGGAAGGTTTAAAACATAATTGCCCCATATTAGTATATAGATACAGATGAAGAAGGAAAAGCTGCCCGAATGGATAAAGAAGGCGATAGAGAGGCTGGAGAGGGAGAGAGGGGAGAATGTCGAGGTCATGAACCCCCGTAAGGGGATATACTATGCCTATGCGATGACCACGGCCAGAAGGAGCGGGGGCAAGCCGAAAACTATTTCCAAATACATAGGGAGGATAGGGGAGGACGGGACCGTCACCGTTTCCAGGAAGGCGTTGATTGCGGCGAAGCAGGACGACGCCGGCTTTCCGGAGGGGGTGGTGAAATGCCTCGACAGGATCAGGAAAAAACATAGGAGGATAGCGGTAATACCGACCGAAAAAGCATATTACATATACGATGTATGCGGTGATGCACCAGTATACCTCGGCCTTTCCGAACCCGACGGCAGCTTTATCCCGGAGCCGGAGGCGACTGAGAGGAAAAATAAAAAACAGGGACATGGAAGGATGGCTGAGATCGATAAAAATGACAGGATAATACTCTCGGCAAAAAGCATGAACTCCAGGATACCTACAAAAACCCTATCTGCGCTCTCGGGGCTGGGCGAGGGCGCCGTGATAAACAGGATACGGAAGTTGGAAAGGGCGTATGGGATAAGGTATATGGCCGAGATAAACCTTGAAGGGCTCGGTTACAGGGAATTCGTTGTATTCATAAGGTTCCTCGGGGATGCGCCAAGGGAGGAAGAGCTGGCAAAGGCGCTCGCGGGAGAACCGGAGATCCAGTTTGCCGCGGCCATGAAGGGGAATTACGATATAATGATCTATGCGGCGGCGGCAGGATGGGAGGAGATCTCCAAGGTGATATGCAGAACCAGGGAAAACCCGGTCTTCAGGAGGCATGCGGCGGAATGGTATTGCACCCCCTTCGAGAAAAGACATGGATATATCCCGCCCAGGGACCAGTTCTTCGACATTGTCGAAAAGGAAAAGGTATGGAGTAGGACAAGGGAGACCCCGAAGAAAAGGGATGGGAAGATAACCATCAACGAATTCATAACGCTGAGGGAGCTCAACAGTAACGGGCTGTCCAGGTTCACGGAGATAGACGAAAGGTACGGGCTTGGGAAGACGGCATCGAAATACGCGTACAAGAGGATGAGGCAGAAGAGCGGGATAGTGAGCAGGACGACGCTGACGATGCAAAACGTCCCTGCGAGATACATTGCCGTCATGATGGTTAAGATTGTCGACCGCGGGGAATTCAACCGGGCCATGGAGGAAGCGCTATGGGAAACGATAAGGGAGATTGGGGAGGCGACCGACAGATACCTGCTTGGGGGAAGGATACAGATCCCGGACGGCATCCTCTGCATCGCCCCTGTATTCTGGAATGCGGGCCTCCCGGAGCTGCAGGAGGAACTGGAGAGCAGGATAAAGGGGGTGAGGGTAGAGAACATGGTGATGACGGACATCCTTGTCGGAAAGCTATGTTACAGGCTATCGGAAGCCGGGAAAGATACGCAGATGCCACGGGGGATGGAATATAGTAATATATAGGTATGCAGTGGTAAATTAAGCATCGGTTAGTGCGTAGATACGGCAGCGTCATGCTTTGCGTGTTTTTCCGGAAGGCTGGATCCATGAAATTGCAAGGATACCGCAGGAGGTACAGCCGATCAGAGAGCGCCGGACAGTCACCGGTGGAGCTCGACAACAGGAACATACTGCTCCATGAACTCATAGGGCTGGAGGTGAGGGTAGTGAACAGCCACGACCCAAAACAGATAGGGACGGAGGGCAAAGTGCACTACGAAACCAAAAATACGCTGGAGATAGCCACAAGGGAGGGTATAAAGAAGGTTGTCAAGAAAATATCAACATTTAAATTCATTACTGGCAAAAAGAGTTATATTGTCAAAGGGGGCGAAATAAGCTTTAGGCCCTATGAACGTATAGAAAAATCCCAGAAGTTCTGCAAGAAAAGAGCGTAAGTGCAAGGTGCTACTGCCTTGCATGTTTCTGAAAAGGTAGAATTATCGCAGAGTGATTGTATAGAATGCATGGACATTAGGTGCCCTGTTCACGGAAGCGTGAAAACGAGAGGCAGCGAGATGGAAGGTATAGTCGTAAGCAGCAAGGCGAGGAAGACCGTGATAGTGGAAAGGCCCTACACCGTATACCTCAGCAAGTACGAAAGGTCTCTCAGGAAAAGGTCCAGGATAGCCGCGCACAACCCCGAGTGCATGAATGCCGTTATGGGAGACGCTGTGGTAATCGCGGAGACCAGGAGGCTGAGCAAGACCAAGTCGTTCGCCGTCACCAAGGTCATAAAGAAGGAGATTGAATGAAGGGAGTATCGTCAAACATACCGAAAACGCTCATACCGAGCAGCAGGCTCACGTGCGCCGACAACAGCGGCGCGAAGATCCTTATGATAATAAATAAGGTTGGAAAGGGCGGAAGGAAGGGCGGCAAGCTCGCCAGCTCGGGGATAGGGGACATCGTAATGACCTCCGTGAAGAGCGGCAATCCGCAGTATGCGAAGACCAAGGCCCTCGCCGTGATAATAAGGCAGAAGAGCCCTATCAGGAGGGCGAACGGCATGAGGGTGAGGTTCGAGGACAATGCCGCGATCCTGATAAAGGAAGGGCATCTCCCGATAGGCACGGAGGTGAAGGGCGCCATGGCCAGGGAGGTGATAGAGAGGTATATAAAACTCGCAGGCATAGCCTCGAGGGTGGTCTGATTGATCAAGAGCAGCAAACCCAGGATACAGAGGCTTTTCAGGATGACGGCGCCGCTGCACATAGCGCGCAGGTTCCTGAACGCGCACATAGACAAGAAACTGAAGGAGAAGCTGGGGATCAAGAGGAGGACCGTGACTGTGGTGCAGGGAGACTCGGTCAAGGTGGTAAGCGGATCGCACAAGGGGCAGGAGGGCAAGGTCGTGCTCCTGAACGTGAAGAAGGGGAGGGTGGCGATAGACTCAATATCCAGCAAGACCATGAGGGGCAAGGAATCCCACCCCATGATAGGCGTAGGCAACCTCTCCATAACCGAGCTGAACCTGGCGGACAAATGGAGGGCGGAAAAGCTGAAAGTGAAGCAGCATGCGCCGAGCAAGCAGGCAATGGCGGCCAAGGGAGAGGGAGCGGCACTGCCGCCGAAAGCGGTGGGCGCCGGATCCGCAACTGCAATGGAGGATAAGTGATAGATATGGCAAACAAGGGCAATTCAAGGCACATCAAATCTCTGGCGTCGCCGGAGTACTTCTCGATCCACAGGAAAGCCGGCGGAAGGTACGTGGTGAAGCCCGTTCCGGGAAGGCATTCTGTGGAGAAGAGCGTGGCGCTCTCGCTGTTCGTCAAGAAATTGGGGGTGGCAAGGACCACTAGCGAGGCTACGGCAGTGATAAGGGGCGGAGGCGTAATCGTCAATGGAAAGGCCATAAAGGAGGCAAAATACCCGGTAGGCATGAACGACCACATAGCCCTGGTCGCGGACAACAAGCTCTACGAAGCAGGGATAAACGGCAGGGGGCAGCTCTCCTTCAAGGAAGTGAAGGAAGGCGCACCGACGCAGCAGTACAAGGTCGTAGGGAAATACAAGGGCAAGAAGGATACCATGATGATAAGGCTCCACGATGGGAGGAGCATGAAGTCCGACGGGAAGATAGACAGGAACGACTCCGTCGTGCTCGACAAGTCGATGGCGGTGAAGGGAGTGCTAAAGATGAAGGAGAACGCCAAGTGCATCATCATAGACGGGGTGCACGTCGGGGCGGAAGGGAAGGTCGTGGAGATCAGGGAGGGCAACATGCACAAGGGGGCTGCCGCCCTGATAGAGTCCTCGCACGGGGAGAAGTTTGAAACGCTTGTCAGGAATCTTATGGTGATCGGTTGAGCAATGAAACTCCAGCCAACAAGATGCATGAAGTCGAAGTCAACAAGCTGGTGATAAACATCGGGACTGCGGATGACGACCAGAGGCAGGTCAGCGCAAGGCGCCTGCTCGAACTGATAACGAAGAGGAAGCCGGCTGACGGGATATCGAAGAAGAGGCTCCCCGAATTCAAGATAGTGAAGGGCAAGAAGATAGGGGCGTTCGTGACGATGAGGGGCGACGAGAGCACAGCCACGATAGGCAGGCTTTTCGAGGCGGTGGACAAGAAGGTTAAGGAGGAGTCGATATCGGAAAACACGGTCAACTTCGGCATAAGGGAATACATAGACATAAACGGGGTGAAGTACGACCCCAAGGTCGGGATGATGGGCATGAATGTCAACATCTCCTTCAAGAGGAAGGGCGGCAGGGTCGCCACCAGGAAAATAAAGAGGGGAAAGATACCCGAAAGGCATAAGATGGTCACGAGGGAGGAAATAAGGGAGTTCCTCGGCAGGGCATTCGGAGTGAGCACAACTACAGAGACGTGAATTCATGAAAATTAAAATGGAGGACAAGCTGAAAGGCAAGGGCACAAGGAAGTGTAAAATATGCGGCACCTCGAGAGGCCTTATAAGGGCGCACTCCATAAACATATGCAGGAGGTGCTTCAGGGAAGTGGCCGTCGAGATAGGGTTCACGAAATACGGGTGAGTTGAATGGTAGACTATCTTGCTGATGCAATAAATACAATAAGGACGAACGAGCATATAGGCAGAAGGGAATGTACAATACGCTCCACGAAGCTCATACGCGCGGTCATGGATGTGATGAAGGGCGGCTCCTACATAGGAGGCTATGAGGAGTTCGACGACAGGCATGTAAGGATGATGAAGGTAAGCCTCTCGAACAGGATAAACAAGGTAGGGGTCATCAAGCCACGCAGCGCAGTCACGAAAAACAACATAAGGGACTACGAGTCGAGGTACATACCGAGCAGGGATTTCGGGATGCTCATAATATCCACCCCGGCCGGACTGATGACGAACAAGGAGGCGAAGGAGAAGGGAACTGGAGGAAGGTTGATTGCTTATGTCTACTGAAAACAACGTGGTGTATTCCGTAAAAATCCCCGAGGGCAGGGAGGTCATGATAGAGGGGGACGTCATCACCGTGAAGGGCGCCCTCGGCACCAACAGCAGGAAGTTCAACGACGCACTGGTGAGCATAACGAAGGATGGGGATGCGGTCACCATATCGGCGCTGAACGAGAAAAAGCTCAGGAAGAAGGCAGCCAATACGGCGAACGCGATCAGGAAGGAGATAGAGAACGACATGAAGGGGGTGGGCGAGCACTTCGAGATAATGATGGAGACCGTATTCTCCCACTTCCCGATAACGGTGGAGGTGAAGGACAGGGAGGTCAACATCAAGAACATCTTCGGGGAAAGGTTCCAGAGGGTCATAGACATAGTCGGCAGCACGAAGGTGGATGTAAAGGACAACGTGGTGAAGGTGTACGGGATAAGCCGCGACGACGTGTCCCAGACGGCGGCGAACATAAGGAAGGGATGCAAGGCGCACAACAAGGACGAGAGGATATTCCAGGACGGGGTATACTACAGCATTGTGGAATAGCGTTATGGTTTTTATATGGTAGGGATAGTTGAAAGATTAAGGAAGAAACACCCAAAGTTCAACGTGCCGAACTTCGGCGCAAAGAGCCGCAAGAGGGTTCCGGAGAGGTGGCGCAAGCAGCGCGGCATAGACAGCAAGAAGAGGATCAAGAGGATATTCATGGGCGCAGAGCCGACAATAGGCTGGAAGAACCCTGACAGCATAATCGGGAGGAGGAAGGACGGGGACAGGAGCAGGATAGTGCACAACCTCCCGGAAGCGGAAGCGTTGGTCAACGGCAAGATGCTTGGGGACAATGATTCGCTCACCATAGCCGGCGTCGTCGGAAAGAAGAAGAGGCTTGAAATAGTGGCCTTCGCGGAGAAGCATGGCGTGCGGGTCAGGAACAGGTAGAGGTGTTTGGCATGGGCAAAAAATTCATAAAAAGGATAGCAAGCTCCATCATGAAGAGGGGAGAGAGCAGCATCAGGATCAAGGAAGGCTCAGGCGAGATGAAGAACGCCATAACCAGGCAGGACGTCAAGGGGCTCATAGGCAAGGGCGAGATATACGCCAAGGAGGAGAAGAAGAACATGAGCATCTACGGGAAGCTCCTCAAGCTCAAGAGGACCCAGGGGAGGAAGCGCGGCCCGGGGAGGAAGAAGGGCACGCTGAAGGCGAGGAGGGGTTACGTTTATACCAAAAACGTCAGGGCCCAGAGGAGGGTCATAAAGAGCCTGAAGGGCGACAGCACCATAGACAACGAGCAGTTCAAGAAGCTGTACAGGCTGGTCAAGGGAGGGACATTTACGAGCAAGATAACACTGCTCAACCACATAAGGAGCATGGGGGTCGCGATAGACGAGAAGAAGCTCGGAGAACTTAGGCACGGATGATTTTTATGAGGATGATCAAGAGAAGGAGGAGGGAGGGAGTCACAGACTACAAAAAAAGGTTCGGCATGCTCAAGAGCGACCTTCCCAGGGTGGTCGTCAGGAAGAGCAGCAGGAGCATAATAATGCAGGTCGTCTCTTACGCGAAGGACGGGGACACCATACTCTCGAATGCCAATTCTGCGGAATTGAAGAAGGAGGGGTGGCATCCGAGGTGCAACATCCCGACCGCATACCTGACAGGCGCGCTCCTTGCGAGGAAGGCGAAGGCCGCAGGGCTCGGGGAGAGGGAGATGATAGCCGACATCGGCCTGTACAGGCCGATAAAGTCCTCCGTGATCTTCGCTGCGATTGCCGGGTGCAAGGACAACGGGGTGAAGGTCCGCGCCGACATAGGGATGGACAAGGAGAGGCTGTCGGGGGCGATGATAGCGAACTACGCCAAGATGGAGGGCGTGCCGGAAAGGCAGTTCTCCGCGTACAAGAAGGAGGGATTCGACCCTGCGTCGATAGAAAAGCTGTTTGAGGAAGTCAGGAAAAAATTGAGCGTGGTTGATTGAAGGGCAAATTCAATAATTCGAGGAGAGGAGATAAGAAAGAGCACACTTTCAACGTTGCGGAATGGGAACCGCTTACGGAGCTTGGGAGGCAGGTGAAGGCGAAGGAGATAACCACGCTGGACCAGATATTCCACGATGGGAGGAAAATAGAGGAGACCGAGATAATAGATGCCCTCCTGCCAGACATAAACAGCGATATAATCGAGATCGAGAGCGTACAGAGGATGACCAAGAACAACAGGAAGCAGAAGTTCAGGGCCACCGCGGTTGTGGGAGACGGAAGGGGGCATGTCGGGGTCGGGATAGGCAAGGACATAGAGGTGAAGGCCGCGATGAGCACAGCGGTGAAAAACGCAAAGAAGCACATGATCCCGGTCATGTTCGGCTGCGGATCATGGCAGTGCGACTGCGGAACGCACCACAGCATACCGTTCACGGTGAGCGGGAAGTGCGGAGGGGTCGAAGTGATACTCAAGTCCGCGCCCAGGGGGACGGGGCTTGTCGCCAGCTCGCCGGTGAGGAAGATGCTGGAGCTTGCCGGGCTCAAGGACGTATGGAGCTTCTCCAAGGGAAGGACAAAATCCAGGTACAACACGCTCGTTGCCGTCTGGAGGGCGCTCGTGAAGATAATCAGCATGAAAAACCTTGAAGCGGTTGAGGTGTCCGAGCACAATTCGGAGATGGTGAAGGAAATCGCAAAGGCGGCATAGGGATAAACCCGCCCAGGGCAAAACCAATATAAGGGTTTGGGGAGATTTAAAACTAGTTGATACAATGGATGTCTATGTTGACAAACCGAAATGCACAGGATGCGAGCACTGCAAGGACGTCTGCCCAGTGGCAGTGTTCGAGATAGTGGATACCAACTCCCCGAAGGTGAACGGGGATAGCGCACCGGAGGAGAAGAAATGGAAGGGACAGCACGACCCGGCGGTCGTCGCGAAGTTCGGCCAGGTGAGCGACGGGCATACCCATTTCAAGGACATATCGGTGGCGGTCAACGGATCGGCATGCATATTGTGCCAGGCCTGCCTGATAGAGTGCGAGGGGGAGTGCATAACGATAACAGATGACAACAAGACGGTCTACCAGTCAGTATACAAATAGGCGGGCCTTTGGGCTCCAGCCTATACTAATCCTACGGACGGCACAAGCCGGAAATAATCTCCGGTCCCAGGGGCGGCATAAAGGCGGCGGAAGGGGACGGAAAGCAATTATAGCTTATAGATGCAATTGATATCTCCGCCCCGGTGCATTCCGCTGCGGCACCCGTTTCCGGAAAGTGGGTTTTTACGATGATAAAAAAGGCAAGGACGCCATATACAGAGGAGGAAAGCCTCGAGGTTCTGAACGGATACGTGAGAGAATGGTTCGTGGAGAACTTCAAGGGGCTCACCCCCCCGCAGCGCTATTCCTTCAAGCTCATAAGCGAGGGGAAGAACGTTATCATAGCCGCCCCCACCGGAAGCGGCAAGACAATGTCCGCATTCCTGTCCATAATAAGCCGGCTTTTCCAGAAGTCGATAGATGGGACGCTTGAGGACAAGATATACTGCATCTACGTCTCCCCGCTGCGTGCACTCAACAACGACATATACAGGAACCTGATGAGGCCGCTGGACGAGATATACGAGAGCATAAGGAGGGAAAAGGGGCTGGAGATCATGCAGGGCTCCGTGCACAAGGTGACGATAGGGGTCAGGACAGGGGACACGACGCCGAGGGAGAGGGCGAAGATGCTGGTAAAACCGCCGAACATACTCGTGACAACGCCGGAAAGCCTTGCGATACTGATCAACTCGGAAAAATTCTCGGAGAACATGAAGTCTCTTGAATTCCTGATAATAGACGAGCTGCACGAGCTCGCGTCGAACAAGAGGGGGGTCCACCTATCGCTTTCCGTGGAGAGGCTCGGCGAGATGATCGGCCACGACTTCGTAAGGGTCGGGCTCGGGGCGACACTCTACCCGCTGGAGGAGGCTGCCAGGTTTCTTGCGGGATATAGCGGGGGCAGGGAGAGGGACTGCATAATCGTCGACGCCTCATGGAGCAAGAAGCTCGACCTCATTGCAGTAAGCCCGTCGGCAGACATGATATACACCGACGAGAAGGTGGTGGAGGAGCTGATGTACGCCGAGCTGAACAGGATAATATCCTCGAGCAGGACCACGCTCGTATTCACCAATACGAGGAGCGGGACGGAGAGGGTCGTCTTCAACCTCAAGAACAGGTTCAAGTACGGCGACGAGATAGTGGCGCACCATGGATCGCTCTCGAGGGGGATAAGGTTCGACGTAGAGGAGATGCTGAAGAAGGGAGAGGTGAAATGCGCGGTATCGTCCACGAGCCTGGAGCTGGGTGTGGACATAGGCATGATAGACAACGTAGTCCAGATAGGATCGCCGAAGAGCGTCACCCGCGCGCTCCAGAGGATAGGAAGGGCAGGGCACAGCTACAAGGCGACTGCGAAGGGGGAGGTCATAGTTCTCAACAGGGACGACCTTGTGGAGTGCGCCATAATGCTCTATGCGGCGCTGAACAGGCACCTCGACTCCTTCAACACCCCCCGCAACGCGCTTGACGTCCTTGCGCAGCATGTCGTCGGGATGTCGCTCACGGGGAGATGGAAGGTCGACGAGGCGCTGGAGGTGGTGAGGCGTGCGCACCCATTCCATACGCTGAAGGAGGAGGAGTTCCTCTCTGTGCTGAACTACCTCGCGGGAAGCTACGTTGAGCTGGAGAGCAAAAAGGTCTACGGGAAGATATGGTACGACGAAAAGGAGGGGGTCTTCGGGAAGAGGGGGAAGATGGCAAAGGTCATCTACATGCTCAACCTCGGGACCATACCGGACAGCGTATCCGTCGACGTGTTCACAGGGGACAAGAAGAGGATAGGGAGCATAGAGGAGGAATTCCTCGGCAACCTGAAGCAGGGAGACATATTCGCGCTAGGCGGGAAGCTGTACAGCTTCGACCACGCCAGCGAACTGAGGTGCTATGTGAGCGAGGCTAAGACCAGGACCCCTACGATACCCCCATGGTTTTCCGAGCAGCTTCCGCTCAGCTACGAGCTCGCGGTTGCGATAGGGAATTTCAGGGAGAGGCTCTCCGACGCCCTGTCTGGATACAACAAAAAGCACGGGATAAGCAGGATGGCGATGGAGATGGAGATCCCGGATGAGGCCTCCGCGATCCTGGACATGCTCCCGATTGACGCAAAGGCGAAGGAGGCGATATTCAGGTATTTCGAGGAGCAGCTGCTGTTCGCCGGCACGGTGCCGAACGACAAGCTCATGCTCATCGAGCAGACCAAGGACACCACAGGCACCAATTACCTCATATTCCACGCCCTCTACGGAAGGAGGGTCAACGATGCCATGTCAAGGATGGCTGCGATCGCGATGAGCGACCTCCTCAAGATAGACGTAGGCGTGCTGGTGAACGACAACGGCTTCGTCCTGACCACGGAGAAGGAGGCGCAGATGGACGAGAAGATCGTCAAGGGCGTGATGGAGCGCATAACATCGGAAAACATATTCCCGGTGCTGAAGGCGAACATAAGGAGGACCGAGCTGATGAGGCGCAAGTTCAGGCACGTGGCCGCGCGCAGCTTCATGGTGCTCAAGAACTACAAGGGATGGAGGGCGACGGTGAGGAGGCAGCAGATCAACGCACAGCTCCTGCTCAAGGCCGCGGAGGAGATAGACCCCGACTTCCCGGTGATCAGGGAGACCTACAGGGAGATATTCGAGGACATGATGGACCTCCCGAAGGCAAGGGATACGCTGAGGATGCTGAAGGGCAAAGTGATAAGGTACAAGTTCATAAAGACGCCCTCCCCCTCCCCATTCTCCCACATGATGATAACGTTCGGCCATGCCGACGTCGTATTGATGAAGGACAGGCAGGAGAGGCTCCAGTACCTGCACAGGCTCGTGATGAGCAGGATAGGGAAGGAGATGGAACGCAGGGTGGCCAGGCATGATGCTTGATGAGGATGTGGAACTTCTGGAGGGGCTTCCCATCGCGCACATCAAAAGCATAAACTCGATCGTCGTGGCAGACATGCACCTCGGCTATGAGGGGGCGATGGCTGGCGAGGGAGCCTTCCTGCCGAAGGTCAACCTGAAGGAGATATGCAGGGAGGTAAAGGAGGGGATAGCGAGGAGCGGGGCCGAGAGGGTGATAGTCGACGGGGATATAAAAAGCGAGTTCTCGAAGGTGAGCGTGGACGAGCTCAACGAGCTTCACGGCTTCGCCTCGTTCCTCGAGAAGGAGGGGGTAATGCCGGTGCTTGTCAAGGGGAACCACGACAACTTCGTAGACAGGTACAGGGGGGCATTCCGCATGGAGATATACGGCGGGCATGCGGAGATCGGGGAATACCTCTTCCTCCACGGGGACAAGGAGCCGGCAAGCATAAAGAGGAGGACAAGGATGGTCGTGATGGGGCACGAGCACCCGGCAATCACCATATCCACCGCGCTCGGGAGGAGGGAGAAGGTAAAGTGCTTCCTCTACGGCAGGTATAGGGGCAAGGGCCTCCTCGTGCTCCCTGCCATAGGGTACTTCTCGACAGGGATGGATGTCGGGGCTGCGGGGCACGGCATGCTCTCGCCGATCCTCAGGAGGGGGGGAATAGGGAGCATGCATGCTATAGCGTGCGCCTACGGCTCAACGATAGATTTCGGGAAGGTCTCGGACCTCCGCGGGAAGATCTGATGGGCGGAGGCGCCCGGGAGCTGGCTACAGTATGGCGAACCACGGCAGCACATTGAGCAGCAGCCCGAGGACGATGAGGGCTGCCATCAGGTTGGTGAACCTGTTGCTCTTTATGTTTGCCTTGTATATCCTCCATCCGTCGAACATCGGCAGCGGCAGCAGGTTGAGCACCGCTATGGCGAAATTGAGGAGGAACGACAGCCCCACAAGGGCATAGAGGAATATCATGAACTTTGTGAAGAGGCCGTTGTTAACGGGCTGGTTGACCTCGCCTATCTCGACGCCTACGAGCCCCTTGGACTGGTTGTACCCGGCGGTATCCGGAGGGGCCTTGGCTATGAGGCTGTACGTGCCGAGATTCGTGGTTATGTTGACCAATGAGCCCGGCGAGTCGTTCTTTGCGGCATACTGGAAGCTGCTCATGTTGCTTATCTTGAAACCGTTCCAGTAGAGAATCTGGGAACCATTCCTTATCACCCCGTAGGCTGGAAACCCTTTCAGCGTGCCTGTAATCACGACGTGCTGGGCGTATACGTGGCCAGGCATATACTGTATCAGCAGGTAGAGCGCGGCGAAGAAAAATACCGTGGCAAGGAAGTTAGCCGAGAACCCGGCGGAGAAGATCCTCGTCTGCCTCATCCTGTCGAGCTTGGATATCTCCTTTTCCTCGGGCTCCACGAACGCCCCTATGGGGATTATCCCGTAGACAAGTAGGCCGATCGCCTTTATGCGGACCTTCGCGATCCTGGCGAGCACACCGTGCGAGAACTCATGTATCACCATGAGTATCACGAGGGCGGCCACCCCTGCAAGGAGGGGGATCGTTATGCCGGGTATGAGGGGGACGACCCCTGGGGTCTGGCTTGCCAACGAAACCAGCGACCCGGTCGTGGCGACCTTCACGACAGAGGCGAGTATGAGGAGCCCGTTATACCATAACGCGACTATCATGTACCCCGTAAAGCCCGTTATCGTCGTGGCGGCGTATATGAGATATTCCGCCGCACTGGCGCCTGACGGCAGGGGCGATGACTGCTGCACCTGGAGCCTTGCGGAGATCTGCGGGACATTGAGGAACTGGATTGACATGCCGAGGAAAGGGACGACCACCAGCAGCATGAGGACTAAAGATGCCAGCCCTATGGCGTATACCCTCTTGTTGATCTTCCCGCCGGTGAGCCAGTATGCCAGTACGCCGAAGCCGAGCACGAGCCCCCACTCGGCCATGGCTTCCCACAGGCTTGCCCTGTTCCTGGCCAGCCTCTTGATGCAGCCTATCCCCCTCTTCGTGCTCGCGGCATAGAGGCCGAACCCCCCGCTGAAGGAGAAGGACCTCTGTATGTATATCCCGGCAACGGCGAGCAGGAATATCGCGGATGCGGCCTGCATCTCGATCCCCAGCGAAGAGGCTTTGACTATCAGGTAGAAGAGGATGAGCGTTGCAAGCACTACCGCATATACCGCAGCCCTCGATGCCGCGGCGTCCTTGCTGCCTCCCATGGCTTTTGAAAAATTCCCCTTCTTCGCCATATAATAATCATCAATGCGGCCAGAGAGCCGATAGAAACCGTAATACGTTTTGCCAGTACGAATTTAAATTAGTTGCAGTTGGCGGCGCGGAGGGGCGGTGCGCAATCTGCGCTGGGGGTTCCGAAAGGGATTGTGCAAGGTATTTAAAATAGGGTTGAGAAATAGGCATATAGGGGTTTCTATGGAAGAATGCGAAGTTTGCGGAAGGGAATCTGGGAATATAAGCATTATCGATATAGAAAGCGTTGAGCTGAGGGCGTGCCCGAGATGCTCGGAGGGGAAGAAGGTGATCAGGCGCCCGGGAGCTGGGGCTGCTACGAGGATCACCATGCAGCAGCCGAAGGAGGAGGACAAGCTGGTGCAGGATTTCGGCGAGAGGATGAGGAAGGGGAGGGAGGCGATGAACCTCCCGCTCAAGGTGGTTGCCGAGATGCTGAATGAAAAGCATTCGCTGCTGCTGCGCATAGAGGAGCAGAAGACGATGCCCTCCGTCGCCCTCACGAAGAAGCTGGAGAGGTTCCTCGGGATAAAGCTGGTTGAGGAGAAGGACATCGAGAGCACCCCCTCCGGCCAGGGCAAGGGGGGCAAGGCGACCTTGGGGGATTTCATAGTCGGCAACTGAGAGGATTTGATGGCGGTCGATCTCAGCAAGCTCGTCTCGAAGCGCAAGATAGGGATAGCCGAGCTGAACGGGAAGCGTGTCGCGATAGACGCCTACAATGTCCTCTACCAGTTCCTGTCGATAATCAGGCAGCCCGATGGCACGCCCCTCATGGACGGTGAAGGGAGGGTCACGAGCCATCTTTCCGGGCTGTTCTACAGGACCATCGAGATAGTCGACAGGGGCGTGGTGCCGATATACGTGTTCGACGGCCTGCCGTCCCACCTCAAGCTCAGGACAATAGAGATGAGGATGAGGAGGAGGAAGGAGGCGATGGAGGCATGGCAGGAGGCGAAAGAGAGGGGGGACATCGCGGAGGCCGGGCGCAGGGCGCAGGCGAGCACCAGGATAGACAGGTGGATCGTGGAGAGCTCGAAAGAGCTCCTCGGCCTGATGGGCGTGCCCTACATAAATGCCCCTGGCGAGGGGGAGGCGCAGGCGAGCTTCATGTGCAGGGACGGGATTGTCTATGCGGCGGCGAGCCAGGACTACGATACGCTGCTTTTCGGCTCCCCGCTGGTGGTCAGGAACCTCACGATAAGCGGCAGGAGGAAGCTGCCAATGAAGAACATCTATGTGACGGTCGAGCCCGAGATCGTGAGCCTGGCAGATACCCTTGCGGCCTTGGGGCTGAGCCAAAAGCAGCTGATATGGGCTGGGATGCTGCTCGGCACCGACTTCAACGAGGGGATCAAGGGAGCCGGGCCTAAGACAGCGGTCAAGATAGCAAAGGCCTCTTCCACCATCGACGAGGTGAAAGGCGCGGTGATGGAAAGGTTCGGGGTAGAGTTCCAGACAGAGATAGAGAAGGTGGAGGAGCTCTTCAACAACCCCGAAAGGGAAGAGATAAGCGCCGGAGAGATGGACAGGCTCATGGCGGCGAGGCCAGACAGGGAGGGGATCGTGGATTTCATGTGCGAGAGGCACGGATTCATAAAGGAGCGCATAGAGAAATTCGCCGACAAACTGATCGCGAAGAGGGGAAGCGCAAAGCAGGGCTCCATATCAAAATGGCTATAGCCGGCTTCCGGACAGGACTTCCCAGGGGGCGGGAGAAGGTATATATAGCTTAAATAAAAGTATATCTTATCTTTCACGGGTGTTTTGTATGGCTAGGAAAAATAACAATAATAGGGGGAAAAACAACGTGAATGACGACGAGGAGGCCATAAGGGAGATGAACAAGTTCCTTTCAAAACTGCTCGCCGAGACTGCGAAGAACCTCGCCAATGCAGAGAGGAACGGGGTGCCGCTCGTGCTCGGATTCAACTTCAACATAGAGAACGGCGCGATGATGCCGAAGGGGATGAGGCAGAACAACCAGATGGCGGCCAATGCCGTCCAGCAGCCGCAGGCAAGGGAGAGGAACACGGGGGAGCTCGTCGACGTGATTGAGAACAAGGGGAAGGTCACCGTGATAGCCGAGATGAGAGGGGCATCGGGTAAGGAGATAGAGATTTCGTGCGAAGGCGACTATGCCGAAATAAACGCAAAGAGCGCAGGATACCACAAGATGGTGAAACTGCCCTACAACGTCGATCCGAAGAGCATGAGATACCATTTCACCAATGGAGTGCTCGAGATGACGGCGGACAAGGCAGCGGCCTGAAAAGAATTCGGGCATAACGATATAAGGGTTTGATAAAATGCAGAGATCAGTGACATCGTCGAATAAGAGGATAGGGAAGAGGTACAGGAAGACGCAGAAGATCAGCAGGATCAGGAAGCCGCACAGGAAGATGCTGAAAGCAGGCAAGAAGCGGCTCAACCTCTGACCCAGGGCCCCTAGTTTATGTCGATATAGCTCTGGTTGTTGAACTCGTACGCTATGGTGTCCTCCCCTATCGAGAGCCATTCCAGCATCTTCTCCTTCGACGGAAATTCGTTGATCCCGTCATCTATGTCCATGACGAAGGTCTTTTCCCCGAACTCGTAATGCACGAGTATCTTTTTCTCCTCGCCCTTTATCCGCATCAGGACCTTTGCGGAGGGGTTGCCGAGCGCCACCAGCATGCTGCAGAGCAGTATCCCCTTGTCCATCCTGTCGCCCATCATGAAGGCGAGCGTCTCTTCAGGCGTGAACCAGAACTGCAGCGGAAGAAGGACCTCCTTCACCTTGTCCTTGACGAAATAGAATGCCCTCCGCGCCGCCTCCTTGAAATCGTTGTTGTAGGCATAGGGGGAGAGTTCCTGCTTTATCTCCCCTATCTTTGACAGCACCGCCTCGCTCTTAGGGGAGATCAGTCGCGGCAGTTCCGCCACGGATATGCTCTCCCTGTCTTCTATGTAGTCCTTGTACCGCTCTATTATGGCAAGGTACATGGGGGAGTAGTCCTCCTCGGGGATGCCGTCCATCATTACACTGAGAAGGGATAGGAAGGGATAAAATATATTGTTTTCTAGTCTTCATGATGATGGCTTGGGCATGAAGAACAAGGAGATATCTGAGATGTTCGCGGAGATCGGGGAGATGATAGGCCTCGAAGAGACCCCCACATCGAGGTTCGAGGCGAGGGCATTCCAGAACGCCTCCCTGATGCTGGACACGATGCAGGAAGACATCGAAGAGATATACAGGAAGGGGGGCAGGAAGGCGCTGATGGAACTGCCCAGCATAGGGAAGGGGCTTGCCGACGAGATAATAGAATTCATAGAGACCGGGAGGATAGGGAAATACGAGAAGCTGAAGGGTAAATACCCGATAGACTTCAAGGAACTGTCGAAGGTCGAGGGGCTCGGGGCGAAGAAGATAGTGGTGCTCTACAGGAACCTCGGGATAAAGGACGTCGATGGGCTGAAGAGGGCGGTCAGCGAACAGAAGATACGCGGGGTTCCTGGCTTCGGAGAGAGGAGCGAAGCCATGATAGGCAGGGGGATAGAACTGCTCGAATCGGGGAGAGGGCGTATCCTGCTGGGGGAGGCGCTCCCCGTGGCAGAGTCGATAGTCGCAAAGCTTTTGGAGAGCGGCCTTGTGGAAAGGGCAATGATTGCAGGCTCTGCAAGGCGCATGCGTGAAACCGTGGGGGACATAGACATACTTGCGATCTCTGGAAAGGGGAGGGCGGTGATGGATCTTTTCGCAGGGATGGAAGGGGTGAAGAGCGTCATCTCAAAGGGAGAGGCAAGGACCACGGTATGGCTCGAGATAGGGACGAGCTGCGACCTCAGGGTCATCGACGCGGACTCGAGGAATTTCGGGGCCGCGCTCCAGTACTTCACTGGCAGCAAGGAGCACAGCGTAAGCCTCCGGAAAATAGCGATAGGGAAGGGGTACAAGCTCAACGAATACGGGCTCTTCGACAGGAAGGACAAACTCATAAGATGCGGCGACGAGGAGGAGCTCTATGGGAAGATGGGCATGCAATACATCCCCCCGGAGATGAGGGAAGACAGGGGGGAGATAAAGCTCGCCCAGCAGCACAGGATCCCGAAGCTCGTGGAAATGAAGGAGATAAGAGGGGACCTCCACTCCCACACGAAGGAAACGGATGGGTCGAACACGGCAGGAGAGATGGCATATGCGGCATATGCGGAGGGGTTGGAATATATCGCTGCGACAAACCATACAAAGAGCCTCAGGATTGCCCGCGGAATGGACGAACGGGGATTCGGAAAATTCTTCAGGGAAATTGACAGGCTCAATGAAATGGAGGGAAAGAAGGCGATAGTATTGAAAGGGGCAGAGGTTGACATATTGAAGGATGGAAGGCTCGACCTTCCGACGAAGCTGCTCGGATCGATGGATTGCGTCGTTGCGGCAGTGCACTCCTCCTTCAACATGGACGGAAAATCCATGACCGAACGGGTGGTGAAGGCGCTGGATTCGGGAGTGGTGGATATACTGGCGCACCCGACAGGGAGATTGATAAACGGGAGAGGGGCGTACGAGATAGACCTGGACAGGGTGGCGGAGGCGGCGGAAAGGAACCATGTGGCGCTGGAGGTGAATTCATACCCCAACAGGCTTGACCTGAACGACTCCGCGATAATGAGGCTTTCCAGTTACAAGATACTCTTTTCCATAGACAGCGATTCTCACAGCACGCAGCACTTCAAATTCCTTAGATACGGGGTTGGGACGGCGAGGAGGGGGTGGCTTACCAAAAGGCAGGTTTTGAACACGCTGCCGATAGAAAAGCTCCTCAAGAGGCTTCGTGGTTGAGCGCCTCTCCTGACGGATTGAAAACCGAGAACACGAGGAGCGTTACCACGAAAACTATTACCCCCGTAGCTCCGGCCACCATGAGGACCGCGGTATTCAGCGTTATCCCGGAAACCGAGAGGAGGCTTGCGTTCACCGCCCCCTCCTTGACAATGCCGGATCCCATAATCGCGGATATCACGGCGTTGAGTATGCCGATGTCAGCAGCGGAAGCGGCTGCTCCGGCAGCCAAGGAACCGACCAATATCCTGAGGAAACCCATACGCGGCATGGCATCACGGAAAAGATTCTACGGCAAACGATAAATACCCATTGCGTATACGGACAATGAAGGCATTATTATATTTTCGCCGGAAAGAGAGGGACGTGGGATCATGGCTATAGCTGGAAATACCTCAATGAAAGGCAGCATAGTGGAATTCAGGACGCGGGACGGGGTGCTGCTCGACGGGTTCCTGGCAACTCCAAAAAAAAGGGCGAAGAGGGGCGTGCTCTTCATCCACGGGCTTGGTGGAAGCTTCTTCCGCAGCAGGATGATAAAGGACATGGCTGCCGAAATGCCAAAAAGGGGGATTGCATTCCTCTCGATAGAACAGAGAGGCAGCTACGGGGCCGCATTGTTCTCTAGGATACAGGGGGGAAAGAGGAGGAGGATGCTGGCAGGAGGCGGGTTCGAAAAATTCAAGGACTGCATCCATGATATCGAAGGTGGGATAAGGGCATTGTCCAGGGAAGGGGTGAGGGAGATATTCATAGCCGGCCATAGCACAGGATGCCAGAAGGCGGCATACTACCAATCGAAAAAAAAGGACAGGAAGGTGAAGGGGATAATCCTTATCGCCCCTGCCGACGACTACAATTCAGCAAGGATGGAAGGGAAAAGATTTGACATGATGTACAGATACGCCAGGAGGAGATACAAGAAGGAACCCGATGCGATGATGCCTTATAGAATGGGGTATTCAATCGAAAGCCCATCGCGGTTTATGAGCAGGGTGGATAGCCATTTCATCGAAAGCAGGATATTCAACTACGAACTGAAAAGGCTAAGGGAATTCAACAGCATAAAGGTGCCGATATTAGCGGTCTTCGGAAGCAGGGAAAAATACGTCCCGAGAGCCGTGGAGGAATGCCTCGGCATTCTAAGAGATAATTCGTCCACCGGGAAGTTCATAGGAATGGTAATCAAAGGGGCAGACCACGGCTTTAAGGGGAAGGGAATAGTGCTGGCCGAGGCTGTCGCGGGATGGATTGAAAGCGGAAAATAGGGTAATGGGGGGTGCCTGGCAGGATAAGGGATTTTTCATCTCGTGGTTCCTGAATATACAGGGTGCAAACCGTTTCGGGGGGTTGTTTTAATTATTTTCCTATCGTATTGTTTTTCGATGTCAATGGAATTTGTTATAATCGGTGGGGGCGCTTCCGGCATGTCTGCAGCATCAAAAGCCAAGAGGGTGGATCCATCGATATCTGTGACCGTTATCGAATCTGGGGACTATGTATCGTATGCCGAATGCGGCATCCCATATTACCTTGGGGGGATGATAGAAAAACCGGAAGACCTGCTCCATTACCCATTGGAAGAATTCACAGTGAAAAGAGGGATAAAAGTCATTCTCAACGACAGGGTAAGTTCGATAAACAGGCAGGCAAAAACAGTGAGCACGGCCAGTAACGGTGACATCCATTACGATAAACTGCTGATTGCCACTGGCGCAACCCCAAAAGTCCCACAGGAGTACCGTGAGATGGGCATTGCGGGAATCAGGCTGCTTGTAGACGCCAGGGGGATAAAGGAGAGGATTGCAGGCGCTAAAAGCATAGCGATAATAGGGGATGGCGTTCTCGGGGTTGAGATGGCCGCCTCGCTTACTGAGAGGGGCATTAAAGTTACCTTGATATCAAGGCATGACCGCGTACTTAAGAACCTTGATGAGAGGGTCGGGAAGGATTTCCGGGAATATTTCAGCTCCAGGGTAAATGTTTTGCTCAATGCAAAAATAACGCGGATAGAGCATGATGGCGGCGGATACCATATCTCGACGGACAAGGGGGATGTCGACGCGGATTTCGCCATATCCGCAACAGGGATATCTCCGGAAAACTCCCTCGCCGTGAAAGCCGGGCTGGATATTGACGATAGGGGGCTCATAAAAGTTGATCAGAAAATGTACACGAGCGATCCGGACATCCTGGCTTCCGGGGATTGCGCCCAAACTACAAACATAGTGACGGGAAGGAAAGACTGGCATCCGTTTGCCCAGGTATCCAATAAGATGGGCAGGGTTGCTGGTTCGAACGTTGCCGGATCAGAAATGAACTTTCCAGGGTCCATAGGGACTACGCTTGTAAAGATATTCGATTATGAGGTAGGTTTTACAGGGATAGGCGAAGAGGAGGCAAAAGAAAACGGTTTCACTCCGAAGACTGCGTTCGTGGAAGCGGAGAGCAGGGCAGGATATTATCCGGGAAGGTCGCCAATATGGGTAACAATCACATGCGATTCGGCTAGCGGGAGGATAATCGGTTCGCAGATAGTGTCCAAGGACAATGGGGCATGGAGGCTGAACGCCGTAGCCGCTGCGATACAGGCAGGAATGACTGCCGAGGACCTCTTTTATACGGATTTGGGATACACCCCGCCATTCGGACCGGTATGGGATGCGATAATAATTGCCGCCAGCCTTTTGATGAAAAAATAACTGGGCTTAACGTGACATCCTCCCACCCGCGAACGGCGTGGGATTTCCCGCTCACTTGTTAAAACCTGCCGGCATGGCGGGGTTAAAGTATAGGACACCATCCAGCCCGGGGGATAGGGGTTTTACACCCACATAAATAAGAAATGCATGGAGGCCGGATGCAGGAAGGGCATGTTCATGCTTTGGAAACTACGGCAGAACGTCTAGGGAAGAACCTTTCGTCATTCCCGTACAACCAAAATAGCAGGAACGCCGATGCCGCCACCGGAAGGGCCAATACCATGAAAGCATAGGTGAAACCTATGTACTTCAGGAGGTACCCGAAGGTGAATGGGACAACCATGAACAGGATATTGTTAAATGCTATGAAATAGGAGTTTGCCGCGTTTCTCTTCCTCACCGTAGTCCCGCGGGAGATCATTATGGTGGCGAGCGGGAATATCGAGCCGTGGGGGATGCCGAGCAGGGCCATTATCAGGAGAAAGGCGTAAAAATTGGGGAGGAGCGGGGTAGAGAGAAGCGCAAGCAGGGTTATGGCTATTGATGCGGCTAACAGCATTTTTATGTTCTTGGAGGGCCTGGCGGTCATATACACCCTTGTCAGCAGGGACACGGTGAAGAACGGGATATAAAGTGAATACGCCAAGACCCCCGAGACATGGAAACGGGATATCGCATATATCGCAAGGAATATCGTTATTGCAGCAAATGGTATGTTGTAGGTCGTCACCGTCAGGATGGCAGCCCTCAATCCTGCGTTCTTTGTCACATCCACATGGTCCTCGTTCTTAGCGGTTGGGAACTTCACCAGGGTAGACATGATGAGGCCTACCGCCGCGATTGGCAGGAAGAGCAGGAAGACAAACCTGTAATCGAAATAATTCAATAGGATGTCTTCCAGCCCCGGGCCGAGAATCAGGCTGAGGCTCAAGCCGATGGTGAATAGCCCTATCATCTTCTCCCTCTCCACCTGGTCCTTGCGCAGGCTTGCCGAAGTCATCAAATTCGGTATTATCAGCCCGAATGCTAGGCCCGCCAGGAGGGAAGCCAGCCAGACCGTTACCGCCCCGGAGTAGCTGTACAATAAGAGGACGAGCATGATCGCGGCGTTGGCAGCTATGAATAGAACGCGGCGGGTCCTGTGCTTGAGCCTTGGATTCACGTAAACAGTGGAGATGAATGAGAGGAGATAGATGAATGCCGAGATCGCACCCACCGTGAAATATGAAAAGCCGAGGTCCAGCTTGACAAACAGCGGAACCGTAGTCACGACCATGTTATTTGTTGCACGCATCGTGAACGTGATGATGAAAATGACTATTGCAGCATATATGAAATTTCTTTTTTCTTTATCCATGACTTCGGCACCGCATATCCCAACAAGAGTTCGCCCATCCCCAAAACTGCAAATGCTCCGATGCCATTGCCACTTGGCATGTCGAGGCAGGGCATCTGCTTAGGTTAAACACTGTAAAAACGGAATGGTATGATGAAAGAATGGCTAACGAACATATTTATACGATTACACAACACACCCTGCCGGACAGTAACCCGCCATACAGCAAAGGAGATATTGGTAATGCATTGGCGAAGCGGATAGGCCCTTAAAAGATGCGGGGCGGACAACTCCCGCGTTATCGCACGATGGGGATTATCAAAACATTTATATTTGTTGGCTTTCAATGGGATTAGCGGAATAGATGATGCATTGGATAGGACGTTACGAAAGATAATCGCGGCCATCTGCCTTCTTATCCCGTTCGGGGTTTATTTTGACGTGCCATTCTACAACGTGGTCAATCCCGTGTGGGCGGGACTGCCTTTCTTCTACTGGTTTCAAATTATCATGCTCCCGATATCCGCGCTTCTTTTCTTTGTTGCGGCATTGCTAATAGATATGAAATAGTGTGACGATATGTTGGTTACCCCGATAGGCATAGCAATTTTCATAATACTCTTTATTATTTTCTCTGCCCTCGGTTTTTACGGGAGCAGGTTCAGGAAAGGAAACCTTAACAGCCTGCACGAGTGGGGGCTTGCCGGAAGAAAGCTTGGGCCATACCTGAGCTGGTTCCTGCTCGGGGCGGACGTCTTTACCGCATATACCTTCGTAGCCATCCCCTCCCTAGCATATGCGAGCGGGTCCATAGCTTTCTTTGCGGTCCCATACGTGGCCATTGTCTTTGCCATCGCCATCATCACGATGCCAAGGCTTTGGAATATAGCAAAAAAGAGGAAATACGTCACCGCTTCGGACTTCGTGAAGGACAGGTTCAATAGCAGGACGCTCTCCATACTGGTGGCGATAACGGGGGTAATTGCCGTTCTTCCATACATAGCTTTGCAGATCGCCGGCATGCAGGCCGTGCTGATAACGATGCTGTATGGGATCTCTAACGCGAAATTTATTTCTGAGGTCGCCCTTATAATCTCGTTCGTGGTGCTTGCGGCGACGACATTCACGAGCGGGCTAAGGGGCGTGACCCTCGGGTCCGTATTCAAGGATATATTGATCTTCCTCACCGTCATAGTGATAATAGTGTCGATACTCGTTTCATATGGCGGCTTTACCCATGCGTTCTCGATAATCAATGCGACGAAGGGCGCTGCAGCGGCGCCCTATTCGACACTGCCGAACGCCACGGTGCCGGCGTTTGTCAGCCTGTTCTTCGGCAGCGCACTGGCGCTCTATCTTTACCCCCACATAATAAACGGCAGCCTCTCCGCGAACAGCAAACAGACACTCAGAAAAAGCCTTTCGCTGCTTCCGATTTACTCTATCGGGCTTGCATTTCTCGCCCTGTTCGGCATACTCATATATGCGGTGCCCAAGGCCCTGGCGATAGTTAAAGCAACAGGCAACGGCCTGCTGACAATACCCGCATTAGTTGTAACAACATTGCCGGGATGGCTTGCCGGGATAGCCCTGCTAGGAATATTTGTAGGGGGCATGGTACCCGCGGCGCTGATGGCGATAGCAGGCGCGAACCTCATCTCGAGGAACATCATAAGGGAATTCAAACCGAACATCAACCAGACGACCGAAGCGCGGATGGCGAAATGGATATCTGTGGCCCTTAAGTTCATCGCTCTCGGTTTCGTCTTTATAGCTCCATTGACATTTGCGATCCAGTTGCAGCTTCTTGGGGGGATAATAATATTACAGGTGCTTCCGGCGGTATTCCTAGGCCTCTTCACAAGAAAACTGGACTGGAAGGCATTGACCGCAGGATGGGCGGCAGGGCTCATCACGGGAATATGGCTTGTGCTCGTGGCGAACCATTTCGGGCATCTTACGACATCGAACTTCTCCACCCCGATGGGGCTCATCTATATAGGAGTAATCTCACTCTCGGTCAACATAATTATAGCGGTGGCGGGTTCGTGGGCTGTGTCCGCCATGGGGGCATTCAGGGAAGGGCTCATAAACGAGAGCGAACTTGTCGAGAATTGATCCGGCAGTGTCAAGAACCGACAGATTTTCCCCTGCAGGCCAGGATCCTCTTATGATAAGGGGTTAGGATGGATGTTGGCATTTTGCACTGCCAAGCAGCTGTAGGCAGAAGCTAAGCATATGAACCCCATTTAACATGCCGCCTATTGCTGCCGTTTGGGGTGCGTCATGGAAAGGATAGGATATTTACACCGATAATAGAGGATTGGTCCGGTGCAAAGTTTTCAAAATCCGTTTATGTTCAACAGGGTACATACGGCTATTTACCGGGCGGCTTTCTTAATTTAATTGAATTTGAAAGGGAATTTGGACAAGCGGGATTGGATAAACTTTGGAATGACGTAGTTTCTTGGGTTTCAGACCCAAAGAAACTATTTAGAAACCATAGCGCCGAATATATTTTACAAGTACTAAGAAGCTAAAATAGCCGTGAATGATATGATACATGAGATGTCGCTAAATTCTGCACCATTTGAAAAAATAAAGGATGGGGAAAAATCCATAGAAATTCGTCTATATGACGAAAAAAGAAGAGGCGTAAAGATTGGTGACGTGATAATTTTCAGCAAATTGCCAGAAAAAACAGAAAAAATAAGAGTGGAAGTTGTCGGACTGTCTATTTTCAAGTCTTTCCATGACCTTTTCTCAAATTTCGAAAAGTCAAAGTTTGGGCATGAACAGAATTTAAACATTGAGGAGCAGATTAACCGGCAGAGAGAACACTATACTGAGGATGAAGAACAACAATATGGAGTAATAGGTATACATATCAAGCGTGTTAACTAAGAATCCTATCCCTATAATCAAAAAGGCAATTTCTATTGATAGAAGCCTAAAATATTCAAATATAGCTTTAAGAAGGGTGAGAGCTATGATTAACGGAGAATTAAAAATAAGAAAGATCGGCACAAAAAAGCATACCCCATCTGGAAAGGTTGCTACAGTTCCAGTCGAATGGAAAAAGTAGTAGTTTTAATGCAACTCTATTATTAAAAGTGCAAGTCTACTTATTCGTGCAAGGCTGGAGCAGGGGTTGAACCTGAAGCGCATCGCCCGAAGCAGGGATTGAACCTGCGACCTACTGGTTAACAGCCAGTCGCTCTACCATTGAGCTATTCGGGCTTGAAGAAGCTGAAGGGTGCAGCCAGATTTATTATCCTAACGCAAGGGTATTGGCTGTCCGAGAAACAGTCCGCGACGGCAAGGGTATCGGTAGTGTAGTTGTATCTGAAAAATCCCTTGCCATGGCACCCTTTCGCTTCGGCGTACAGGAAGGTGGTGACATTCTCGTCGTGGAAGAAGTCGAAGAGCCCGATGTATTCCTTCCCCTTGTAAACGAAAGAATAGACCTTTCCGGGCCTTTCGCCGCCCCCGACACGTACCCCCCTTTTTACCAGGGGCCTGTAATCCGCTGTTTTCAGCAGGAGGACCTTCTGCTTCTTCCCTTCCGAGAACGGGTTGTCGAGCAGCTCAACCACCTGCGCCTTGTACATCTTGTAGTCTTCAGCGTACTTCGTGATATCGTTAACCATAAGGAGCTCCTCCTTGTTGGCAGAATGCGGGCCGTAGAGGAGATAGGGCTTTATTCCGTCTACGGTGCAGAAATAGACCGTCATCGAATCGCCTATTTTTTCGCCCTTCAGGAAAAGGATATTGCCCTTCCCCGCCTTCATCCCATAAAGGTACGAAAGCTGCGGGGTAAAGGTGCTTCCGAGGCGCACCAGGTCGCGCAGGGAGGAGACCTCCGCCATGATTACAGGTATCTTGTTGTTTTGCTTCTTGGCCTTCATGGATTTCGCCTACTTCCTGAATATCAGGCTTATCAGGTACATTACCGCATAGGCCGGCGCATTCACCACTGGGAATAGCATGGTGCCCTGTCCTATGGCGGAGTAATCATTGAGAATAGACTGCTTCACTACGAGGGTGACATTGTTGTCCTTGTACACCAGGGGGCTCGCAATCGAATCGACATGGACGTCCAGATGGTAGATCCCGGGGGTGAGCTCGTAGACCGGATAGAGGAATACCTTCTTTGTGTCATGGAGCGCAAAGACGTTTTCGGTGGTGTTCCATGCAGGCAGCCCGCGCAGGCTTATGGAGAAGGGGTTGTCGGACACCCCTGTGTTGTTTATCGAGATATAGAGGTTCGCCGGCTCCCCGCTCCCGACATCTATGCTCCTAGGGGAGACGTTCAGTTTGAATACGTTTGGGGTCACGTTGACATATGCCCTGAAATGGACTGACCCGAGCTTCGAATAGTTGCCTATGTTTATTGCGGTGACGTCAAAGCTGTAGGTCCCGTTGAGGGCATAGGGCGATGGCTTTATGCTGACGGAAAGGGTGGGGGTGTAGAGGGAGGAGTTCTGTACGACCCAACCGCTCTGCACGCCGGTGGCCTCAAGCTCGTTCCAGCCCCTGTTTATAGGATATCCCGTCCTGTTGAACGCCGTTGACGATATCGTTATATAGAATGTCTGGCCGGGGCCGACCTTGCCGAGATAGATGCTCCCGTTGTCGTGGATCGTGGCGTTGTACGGCCCCACGACATTGACATAGGATCCTGCGGCGATGGCTGAAAATGCCGCTATGACAACCAGGAATGCCGCCATTGCTATTTTTATCGACAGATGATCACCTTTTTTTGGATAACGGATGCGCCACGCATGGCACTGGTTTGGAACCCCCCTTGAAGGACCTCGCGATCTTCCTTATGTCCTTGGAAAACTCCGATTTCGATCCCGAATTCGCCACAACGAGATCCGCCTTCGCTATCGCCATTGCGAGCCCCCATTTTGTCTCCTTGTTATCCCTCCATACGAACTCCTTATAGTTCTGTATCTCGTCTTCCCTATCCCTATAAGCTCCGATTATTCTTTTATACCTTGTCTTTGGCGGGGCAGTGACGGCTATAAGGCAGATTTCGCGCCCCTTCATGTGTTTCCTGAAATATTCCACTTCCGTATTGCTCCTGATGCCGAATACCGCTATGTCCCCGGCCATGCCCGAGATCTCCTTGACCACCAGCTTCGAGACGATATCCTTCCCCCTTTTCACCCTTAATTCCGTAGAGAAGTTCCTCATGGAGTAGGCATCTATAGGGACCCCTTCCTTCCTCATGAGGTTCGTAACTACCGAGCTCATCTCGAATATCTTATACCCTTCATCGGCCATTATCTTCGACGCATAGGACTTCCCGCTCCCGGGCATCCCTGTAAAGCAGAGTAAAGGTTTCTTGTCCATCAATATCCCAATGTCAGATATATTTCGAGGTGAAGGTCGCGACCTTCGTGATGTAGTGCCCCGGCAGCCCGGAAATCGTGTAGTTTATCCAGATGTTGCCGCTGAAGACGTTGTCCTGCGACGACGTAGCAAGACCGCCGCTGTCGTAGCAGTACATGTACAGGATTGAGGAATTGTCGCTATATATGGTTATCCCGCCGGATATGGCGCTCGGATAGAACTGCGTTGAGTTGGTCACGTGGACATTGCCGTATGCCGGAAGATCCCCGGTGCCATTGACCGTGCTCGAGCATGCGGCCCCGGCGATCTTTATCTCGCCGCCCGTGGCCTGGGTGAGCACCATGTGGAAGGTCCCGTTCTTGAATATCCCGTAGGAGGTGCAGAGGAACGAGGGGGAGGGATAGCAGGAATCCGGGGCGAGCCTTGCATTGAGTATGCCGACCCTCATCACGACGTATATGGCGATCGTCATCAGAAGTATGACGAAGCCGTAGGAGATTATGAAGTCTATCGCAGCTTGTTGCTTCATGCCCTTGCCGGATACGTAACGCTTGGCCATCGAATCATTAGGAAGCTCAGTTCCTCTCGTTTTTCCCCTTCCCGACATGCAGCCCTATGCCGCCCCCGTCCCGCGTTATCTTTATGTCGAGATCCTCGCCGCCGAGCATCTTCTGGAGCTCGTCATAGGTGTATGCCCCTATGTCTCCGCTGCTGACCACGCCCTTTACCTTTAGTATCTCCTCCCTTCTCTTTATTATCTCCCCTTTCTCCGTTTCCGTGTACTTGAGCTGGAGCTTTGGGACCTCCTTCGACTCGAAGAGGCTCTCTATGTCGAGATTTATCGACTTGTACCCCTCGTCCTGGAGTATGAAGGGTGTGACAGCGTTGAATTCCGACTTGACCTCGCTGACCGCGCTTGTTATCTCGTCGCGCATCCCCGCGATCACGAACTCGTTGCTGTTGAGGAAACCGACGAACACGTTCTTGCCCCTGACCTTTATGGCATCCTGCAGCAGCTGGGAGACGAGGCGCAGGATTACGATAGCAGACTTCTCCTTGAACCTCTTGGCATAGGCTGCAAGGTTTTCCACCTTGAGCGTGCCTATGGAGTACTTCCCCCCGTCCTTTATCCTGCTCTCGATCTCGTTGGATATCCTCTCCTCGTCGGGCAGGTCGATGAGCGGGTCGAACCTCTTGCCCTTCTTTTTCAGGAAGAGGGTTACGAGATTCCTCAACTCGTTGGGATCGAACGGCTTCTTGATGTAGTAGTCTGCGCCATATTCTATCCCCTTGAACCTGTTGCTCGTAGGGTCCATGGCGCTCACTATTATCACGACGCTGTCCGAAAGCCCTGGATCGCTCTTGATGGTCTGGCAGATGTCCAGGCCGTCTTTGTTCGGGAGCATCAGGTCGAGGATGACGAGGTTGGGGTTGAACTCCCTTGCGGTCTTCATCGCCTCCCCGCCGTCGTATATCTGCTTTATCTGGAGGTCCTTCCCTATAGAGAGGGCCATGAGCTTGTTTATGTTCTTGTCGTCCTCCACTATCAGCACCCTGCTCAGGGTTTCGGGCTGCTGGAGGAGGTAGTAGGTCAATATGCCGCCTATCCTCCTTGAGGCGATCACGTTTTCGGCTTCCATCGAAGAGAGGGCCTTCGAAACGTTCTCCTTCCCGTAACTGCCGGAGAGGGCGACCTCGAGCTCGTTTAATGTCATCTGCTGCTTATCATTTAGGATCGTCACGACCTCTTCATTAAGTGGGATTGCTGCGACCATAAAGCCACCGGTAGAGTATCGTAGAAAAGATATATTAGCTTTATGTGACCCTGCCGCCCAGCTTCTGTCGGCCTGCGCACGATCCCCGCCTGCGGAGGGGCAGGGAGAGCATCCGATGGGGCCTGGCCGGCTTCGCCATGGAAAGAAAGCTGGAAAAGGGGAGGTAGCCCCGCCGCTGCAAAGGTATATAAAAATTAATCCCCATCCACATAGATGTTGATAAGATGTCCTTCACCCAATCACGATTAGGCAACCCAAGACGCGGCAGGATAAAGGTGAACAGCAACCAACTTAGGAGGGCTGCGCCCAAGCTGGCGGCTGGGGTGGTGGTCCTCATCGCCCTCCTCTACGTAGCTTCTTCGTTATTATCCGGAAACCGCCCCATATCCCCCAGCCAGCCCGCCACCTTCCTGATCAACTCGAGCACGAAAGTGGTAGCGATAAACGGCAGCCAGTATGCCATAATCCTCGACTCCATAACGCCGAAAGAGGGGAGGGCAAACATATACCTGGAAAGGTCCCCGATCTTCTTGAACAGGATCTATAACGTGACGCTCTCGCTGGGCAACGTAACGCATGTGGCCGTCGGCACCAACTATTCCGATATCGGGGTGGCGCTCAACCTAATCGCCGGGAACAGCATCAGGATAACCGTGACAGCAATAAGCACCGACCTCGGGATAAAGCCCGACTCGGAAGATATCAGGGTTATTCCGCCGGCGCTCCTGGAAGGGACACCGTATGCAGGGAGCGGGGGCAACTCGACGGCACCGGCTGCAGGGAACACGACGGCATCCAATAGCACGAAGCCGGCGGCTGCGGCGGCCGCGAAGGCAACTTCGGCGAACCAGACCGCACCGGCGCAGGATAGCGCTGAGCTGAAAGCCGTCGCGATAGCAGAAGCTGACAAATACTACCCGCTCATGCTCAACTATTCGAATCTCTACAACAACAGCGCCAATTGCACTGAGGCCGCATACAACTCCAGTTACCTGGCTTACTATTCCAAGAGCCCGGGAGGGCCAACGACCTATGCCAATGTCAGCCTTACCACCCCCTACTCCATGTACAGCAACGTGACAGGGAGCGGAAGCGAATACAACATGACGTTCTACGCGAAATCCCGCACGAAGATGCTGGATGGCGCTGCGGTAATCATATCGGTGAACACGCTGTCGGGGGACATTGTAGGGAACTATACGGAAGGGATATTCCTTGGGAGCAACTACACAAGCCTGAAATCAGGGTACGTCAAGGTGCTCGGGATAGGCAATGCCTGCGGGATATACGTAGCCTGACTTGGTGAATCGCATGTCGATCATAGAAAAAAAGGTCTGGCCTGAATTCTTCGGGTTGATCCTCTCCGGAAAAAAGAGCTTTGAACTCAGGCTTGCGGATTTTGAGTGCAATCCCGGCGACGTCCTGATGCTGAGGGAGTACGACCCCGGCACGAAGAAATACACGGGCAGGAGCATAGAGAAGACGGTGGTATACGTCATGGAAACGAAGGGGCAGAGGTTCTGGGACGAGAAGGACGTGAAGAAGCACGGGTTCCAGGTAATCGGCTTCGAGTAGCGCCCATTGGCGCATGAGAGGAGAGGGCATTTCCCGGCCTTGCGGCTGCGGCGGGGCTGGTTATTTAAGCTTGAAGGGCAAAAATGGAATATGGAGAAGGAGCTTGCGGAACTTCATGTGCACCTGGGAGGAGCTGTCGACCCCGCGATAATGTGGGAGATAGCGCATGCGCAAGGCATACGGCTGCCGACCAAGGACTACTGGCATTTCGTCGAGATGATTACGGCCAACCGCAACAGCGTGAAGGGCTTTGATGACTACCTGGAGCTCTTCAGGCTTACCGACCTCATACAATCAAGCCCTGCCGCCATAGAGACCTCGGTCTATCAGAACATCGCCGGGGCATACAGGAAAAACAACATCACGCTCCTCGAACTCAGATTCAACCCCATGAAAAGGAACCGCGGCGGGGAGCAGGATCTCGACCACATCATGATGGCCGCAGCCCGCGGGCTTGACAGGGCATTGCTCGAATACCCGGTCAAGGCCGGCATCATAGTATGCCTGGACAGGTCGTTCAGCCACAGGTTCAACGAGATACTCGTGGAGAAAGCGATAAAATACAGCTCCAGGGGCGTGGTGGGGATAGACATTGCCGGGCCGAACAGCAAGGGCTTCAATTACAGGGATTATAACGGGCTTTACAGGAAGGCCAGGAAGGAGGGGCTGGGGCTGACGGTCCATGCGGGCGAGGAGCAGGACCACAGGTCAGTCATAGAAGTGATAGAAAGCCTGGAGCCCGAAAGGATAGGCCATGGCATACGCGCCGCGGAAGACCAGCGCACCATGGATATGATAAAGGAGCGCGGGATAACCCTGGAGATATGCCCTTCGTCCAACCTGAGCACAAGAGTCGTGCGCGACATGGAGCACATGAGAGGCATATTCGATACGCTGAATCGCAACAAGGTAAAATACACGATAAACACGGACGGCCCGGAGATGCTGGTGACGAACCTCAGGAACGAGATAGAAATGCTCCTGGACAACGGCATAGCAACCGAAAGCGATATGGCGAGGGCGAACAGGCTGGCGTTCAAGGCGTCATTCCTAAAGTAGAAGTAGGCTTCCTACAACCTTGCCGTTGCAAACGACACTGGTCACCCAAACCCGCTTGCAGGTTTGCCACAGTGATCCCTGCTCGGGAAAAATGTAGACTCGACGGACTTCAGCAGTTGAGTATGATGTACAAACACCATTAGATAATAGTGTTTAATATTTGATGGTACTTGCTTGAATCCGTTAACATTTTATTGTCTTGACCCCAACTTTCCTAGCAAGTTCTGCCTGATTACCATCACAGGTTACTAGCTCGTAAGCATTCTTTAGCGCCGCAGC
>JAKARM010000009.1 GCA_021822165.1 Microcaldota archaeon
ATTATGTTCAACGCACCATTCGCATCAGCGTTGAACTGTTTGCTGTATAGTTTACATCTATACAATCCCCTATGCACTCTTCCGTTTGTTTCTTGGCCGCACAGTGCGCACGTCTTTGAAGTATCTAGTATCTACTTAGATATAATTAATAAATATATGCATTTCGCATTCATCCCACGATCGAAGTGCGTGGGCTTTCTGCTAAGCATTTTGTAATCCCAACAATTTTTCATCCGTGAATGGTTATATTCCTGCCGCTGATTTTGCGGCTCCTGCCTTCAGCCCCTAGCCAGGGACATTATGAGGGTATCAGAAACTTTTCCTGTTCCTGTGCGCACTATCCCCTGCCTTTCACTTGCAAAGCCGAGCTTGCTTAATAGGGAAATGGACCTATGGTTTGATACGAGCACCTCCGCGAAGATTTTCTCCAGTACAAGTTCCCCGAATCCGAATGTTATAAGCGATGCCACCGCCTCGGTTGCGAACCCATGCCTTCTGTATCCTCTTCCTATCCAGAACCCTATCTCGCCTGTATGGCTTTCATTGTCGATGTTTCTTATCCCAGCCATCCCTATTACCTTGCCATCATCCATCTTTATCCCGAAATGGTAGCCTTTTCCCCGGGCGCATTCCTCCGCAGCTCCGGCTATGAACATCATGGCATCATCGATGCTATATGGGTGCGGGAATTCTCCTGCCGCTGCGACGCTCTGCGACAGCTCGGCATCGTTCGCCTGGCACGCTATCTCCTCCGCATCACCTATCTCCAGCGTTTCGAGATATACCCTTTTTTTCTCGGTCTGGATTTTCATTCAGATCCGCCCAACTGTTCGAATACCTTGCCCGCTATCTCTTTGCCCAAGAGCCCTGCCACCTTTTCCCTGTTGGCACGTATGTCCGACACGCTTTTTATGCCGTTGGAGTATAGCAGCCTTGCCCTTGCCCTGCCTATCTGCTCAAGCCTGACAAGGTCGAGCAATTCCTCCCTTATGCCGTACCTCATGCGTATCCTCAGGTCTATGAGCCTCTGCGTCGGTACCTTCATTATCTTCGCGAGCTCTATCGCAGAGTATGCCATCCAGTCGGCATTGGAGAGCTTGCTATATATGAATCCGGGGGTAACGGCATATCTCGCTATTATCTCGTCCTCCCTGCGCTCTTCCATCCATTCGTTGAGCAGCATGGCTGTGGCGAATGGCGCGACCGGGTCATAATATCCCTCCTCGTAATTATCCTGGTAGTATATGGAGAGGTCGTTCTCCTTCCTCCGCCTGACATATTCTTCTTCTGCCTCCTCCCTTGCTTTCGGGTGCGGCTTCATTTCCATGGTGTTTGAAATGAGATAGAGGTATCCCAGCGTGTCCCTTTGCTTCCCGAGAGTGTTTATCATCCACCTTGCGGAAAGCGGGTCTATATACAGTTCGCTTACCCTTTTTCCCATCCTCGTCGCATGGTATCCGGAGTTTTCCCTCTCGATTATGAATTCCCACCCTGCAAGCTCCTCCAGTATGCTGCCTATCGAGGTGCTAATGTGCCTGGTATTGCCGTACTGCGACCCGTAGAAGCTTTTTGATATGAATTCTTCGATTCCCTCGCCTGTCGTGAGGAACCCCTCTGATATAAATGCAAGCACGTGCGTCCTGAGCACTGGAGTTATCCCGAGGCTCGAATCTACGGATTCCGCCTTGGAAAGCAGATACCTTTTTGCGATATCCCCTATGTTGCCAGGGGCGTTTGCAGCCACAATCGCCCTTCCCTCCGTATCATATTTCGGCCTCCCTGCCCTTCCGAAGAGCTGCATCACCTCGTTCACGCTGATCCTTTCCGACCCGAATCCGGGGTTATACCTGTAAAGGTCCTTGACCAGCACGGTATGTGCCGGCATGTTTACTCCGAGCCCCAGCGTCGTCGTCGAGCATATGACCTTTATGAGGTTGGACTTGAATGCTTCCTCGACATATGCCCTCTGCTGGTTCAGGAGCCCCGAGTGGTGGAAGGCCACTCCCTTCTTGACCAGCCCTGACAGCTTCAGGCATTGCGGGGTGGGCCTCTCCATCGCCTTCATAATCTTGTTCCCGATGGCATCAAGTTCCTCCGCCTCCTGCGCGCTCAGTGCCGCTTCCGTATGCTTGGATATCCTATCAGCCCCTGCCTCCGTATTCCTTTTCGTGGAATAGAATATGAGCGCCTGCTTGCCCCTGTAAAGCGTATCCTCCACGACGCGCAGCTCGGCTGTCTTCTCCTTTCCCTCCAGCGTCATGCTTCCCTCTGCCTTCCCGTCATACAGGGATACCTTGCCGCCGTACGCCACTCCCTTCGCCAGCTTTATCGGCCTATAATCGCTTTGGATCAGTTCCGCCTTCATCCATTCGGCTATCTCCCCGGCATTGCCCACTGTCGCGCTCAGGGCTATCAGCTGGGCGTCTGTAGTCTCCATGAGCTTCGTCATGAGCAGTTCCAGTGTCGGCCCTCTTG
Source organism: Microcaldota archaeon (assembly GCA_021822165.1). Lineage (GTDB taxonomy): Archaea > Micrarchaeota > Micrarchaeia > Micrarchaeales > Micrarchaeaceae > JAKARM01. The sequence continues at coordinate 2,476 of JAKARM010000009.1, forward strand.
TTCGGTCGCCAAGCATGTGCACCTCGTCGAAGACAATGCACCCGACAGAAGGGAGCCATCCCGCCCCGTGCCTTATTAGGCTGTCAAGCTTCTCAGTCGAAACGAAGAGGATGTCGTATTCCTCGAGCCATTTGTCGCCGGAATCCAGGTCCCCTATCGAGATTGCGCTCCTTATATAGGGGTAGTTCTCCATGAACTCCTTCTGCTTTTCGGATACGAGCGCCCTCATCGGGGCTACGTATACCGCTTTCCTCCCGCTGCCGAGCACCCACTTGATCATAGCGATCTCCGCTATCAGGGTCTTGCCGCTCGCCGTCGGGGCGGCAACCAGCATATTCTTTCCCTCGAGCAGTCCCTGCCCTATCGCATCCTCCTGCGGCGGCGTGAATGCGGCAATCCCCCTCTTCGCAAGGGATTCCAGCAGCTCGTTCGGGACCGAGCCTTTGAGCGAAAGAGGGTCCATACCCAGTATAGGGATGGAAAATATATTAACACCCTCTTCTTACCCCTCTCCTGAAAGGGACTTCGTTTCAGGCACCCATACATATTAATTTATTACTTGAGAACCAACACCTATCATATAGATTACGGTTTGGTTGTGTGTTTGATTTCAAGAAGAGCAAGATATCTGCGCAGATAGCGCTAGAGTTCCTGGTGATATACTCCTTCGTCATGATCGTATTCATAATCCTCTTCGCCTTGGTGATAAACCAGCGCGCCTCAACTCTTACCCAGCAGCAATATGCCTACCTCCAACTCGTGGCGCAGGATGCCGCAGGATATCTAAACCAGGCGGCAGCGGCAGGGAGCGGATATTCCGCGACGCTGCAGCTTCCCTCGGCGATAGGGGCGACGCCATACAATCTTTCATTGTCGAGTTCCGGCGTGGTTCTGGCGAGCATGAAGATCGGTGACGAGGTATTGACAACCCAGGCGTTCAGCACCGTCAGGAACTTGGTGGTTGGGGGAAGCCCCTCCTCTGGCAGCGGGAGTACGGCGCTCTACCAGATTCCAGTGTCAAGCGGAAGGATATACCTTTCGAATTCCGGTGGTACTGTCTATGTGGACAGTTCTGGAACTTCTGCCACGACTGCGGATAGGATAACCGCAGAGCAGCTTTCGAGCGTAACCGTGGGCTCCTTCTCCGGCCCATCGACCCAGAGCGAATTCCCCCCGACATTCTCGCCAAATTTTGCGAAATACGTCAGTGTCCCCCTCCAATGGCCGCAAGGGCAGACGATAACGGTTGTGGCATGGGTCTATTTTAACAATGTCCCCAAAATAAACGCCGGGATAGTTTCCGCCATGTCCTCATTAACCTATGGGACAATATCCGTATTTCCGAATGGGAATTGCCAGCTTCAGGTCGGTGTTACCACCACGGTATGGCAGGCAACCGATTCAAATTACTGCATACTGCCGCATAAATGGTACCAGATCATAGCATGGGCAAACCAGTCCTCTGGCAAGTATGGGCTCTATATAAACGGCGTCTCAAATTTCACAGAGCCCTTTACCGGATCCCTGGAAACTGCTTCGTCTTTCGATATAGGCCTTTTCCCCTACCAGAACAGCTTCCTCCCTGGATACATATCTGATGTCCAGATATACAACAGGACGCTATCACAGCAAGAGGTGACAACGTTATACAATGAGGGGTTGAACGGCACCCCCGTGAGCGGAGGGTTGGCCGGCTGGTGGCCCCTTGCAGGTAATACAAACGATTACAGCGGGAATGGGAACCAGGGTTCGTCCCACGGTCTGCAGTATTCGACAGTTTCCAAGATAGGCATCCATGTGACCGATTCCACCTCCGGTGCACCTGTGCCATCTGCAATGGTCGCGCTTGTTGCAAGTACCGGATCATTTGAACTCACAGGCATAAATACTGCAACAACGTTCACCAACAGCAACGGAAACGCGACACTTTATCTAACCAACCCGATCAATAACAAAAAGGTCCTCAACAATCTCACCATGACTGTTTTCAACGGAAACTATTCGGTTCTCGGCAATCTTTCGGCATGGTTCCCGCTGGATCTCGGATACGGGAATATGACATATGCCTTCACCAGAAGAAACTATCTTAGCGGGGGTACCAGCTGGGGTGTGACGGCATGGACCCCTGCATCCTCCTCCGTGATGCTGCTCCCGTACGGATGGGTGGCTGCCTCTCCGACATTCCCCGAAAACATCTCCGTGGAGCAGTACGGTTCATGGACCAATTTTCTTGTTAATGGCCATTCCGATTGGGCTTCTGGCGCAATAGGCTGGAATTTCGGAACCTATCCTTCTTATTATAATGATTACCTTGGTATATCTCCAAGCACATTCCCTTCCTCCCTGAACGACCTTGGCAATGGATATGTTCCCTGTTCCTCTCCCTACCAATCGCAGGGGTACTCGGCGGTCTCCTATGTCAACATGTCGGGCGATGTGAATTTCACCATAGTCACAGACGATGCCATGGAGGTGTTTTACAAGCCTATCTCTTTGGCGACTACACATGGGGATTGGCTGAGCGTTTTCGGCGGTGCCGCATGGAAGGGACAAGGGGCAACGGAGTATACGCGCACAATAAATATCCCCTCAGGGGAATATGAGGTCGCTGTCGATTGGACTAATATCTGTTATCCCGGGACAAGCGTGTTAAAGATGTCCTCCTTTAGCAACGGCGAATTTTATTCACATAGCTGGGGGTTCAACGGCAATAATGTCACGTCCTCCGCAGTTGCCCGGTTCCCAGGCAACCCCCTTTCCACCGTGAATAGCACAACATCCACCGGGTGGATAACAATACCTCCATCTCCGACCCTAAACAACATACCGAGGAATGGGTCCTTTACGGTATCCGCATGGGTGTTATACGACGGACCGACCCCTACACACTCTCAAGGGGTGTTTGGGGACTATCCTATTGGCGGGGGACCAGGGTTTCAGCTTATGGGATATGGCGGCCTGGATGTCTTGTATATAAATGGCTCTGCCGTCCCATGGCCCGGTCCTGATTCATTGCCTGTACATAGGTGGGAACTCGTCACAGCGCAATATGATTCGAAGACAGGCGTTGCAAATGTTTACCTGAACGGCACCCTCTTCGCATCTGATACTCTCCCGAAGGGGTTGTATCTCTTGCAGCACCTGCCCTATAATATAGGTAACGATGCATGGGAATCCGGCGGGTATGATACTTTCAACGGCACAATTTCAAATGTGCAGCTCTATGCTTCGTTCCTTACTCCTAGCCAAGTATCCTCCCTATACAACGGGGGTACCGCCGGTGTCCCGCTAACCAATTCAAAGCTGGTCGGATGGTGGCCGCTCAACGGAAACGCCAACGACTACAGCGGAAACGGCAATAACGGAACAATACATTATAATGTTACATTCCCTACCTCTGGATTGATACCGTTTTCTCTGGATTCATTTAACCGTTCTCTTAACCTTAATGGACGTTACACCAACAATTGGGCAGTCACTGCGTGGACCCCTTCGACAGATATCCCCCTGCCTGCATATGGGTGGATCTCCGCAGATCCTGCAGCACCCCAAAACGTGACTGCAGAACAATACGGATATTTCGGAGAATATTTGGCAAGCAGCGGAAATATGGGATGGAATTTCGGCACTCCTACAGCAGTTTTTACCCCTCATTTCGGTATAAATCCGCTGACCTTCCCATCCTCTGTAAGCGATCTTAATAATTATGTATCATGTTCCTCCCCATGGAATTCCCAGGGGTATACGGCCTCAAAATATGTCTATCTTTCAGGATACGAGAACTTTACCATCTTCTCGGACGACGGAAGTGCCGTATTCTATAGGCCTGCTACCAGTAATGTTTGGTCAAGCGTATTCGGCAGTTTCTATTGGGGGCCTGGAGGCGGCGGGGGAGGTGCAAAATCCGTTTATTTCAAGCCCGGGTTGTATGAAATAGTCGTGGATTGGGTGAACCTATGCGGCCCTGGAGCCAGCGCCTTCAAGATATCGGCGCCATCCGCGAAATCCTCTCCTTACTTTAATGGGCAGACAGGATATATTTCGGATAACGCTATCTCCCCAACGTCCCTTCCGACAGGGTCTGTGGCGACAATAACGGCATGGGTGAAGCCAAGCCAAATACAGACAGATTGCCACCATTACTGCGGGGTTGTTTCCTATGGTGCAAGAGCCTGTACCGGAACCAGCCTCCTGCTTTCAATACAGAGTAACGGGTTGCCGAGCATGGCTACATGGTGCAACGATTTTGTGCCATCGACTGGTCCAACGCTTACGTGGAATTCGTGGAACTTCGAGGCGGTGAGGGTCGTCGGCACCTCTGTGACCTTGTATGTCAACGGCAAGTATGTCAACGGCACCCTTGGCGCAGGGGTGGTGCCAAACTTCCAGTCAGAGTTCCTTGCGATAGGGTCGACCGATAACAGAGCTGGGGGCAGGATACTCAACGGCAGCATCAAGGACGTTCAGATATACGATTCCGCACTCTCCCTCCAGCAGCTCGGTGAGATGTACGGCGCAGGGTTGCCTGCAAGCGTTAAACTCAACATATCTACATGAAATAGTGTTCTAATGGGTTTTGGAGATTGCGGCGTATTGAAGCAGAAGAGACTCAAGGGCCAGTTTTGGAGCTTTGACCTTGTCTTCGCGATCATAATATTCAGCGTTTCGATAACGATACTTGCCTTTACATGGTTCAATATCAACAGCCAGCTCGCCCTCTCCTATGGCAATGGCACATTGCTCATGCAGATACAGGAGCAAAGGTTGATGCAAAGCATAATCACTACCGGCAGCCCTTCCAATTGGGAAAACGAGATAAACGATACAAATCCATCTACATGGTCCAATATAAGCGTAGGTCTTGCATCTTCCCCGAGCAGCACGACACTCTCCGGAGGGAAAGTATACGCCTTGATGGCAATGGCGGATAATGGCGGATTTGCAAATTACCAAGCAACCAAACAGCTTCTGGGAATCGGATACGAGTATTACATAACCATATCGGATCCGGCATACACTTTGTCGATCGGGGAAAATCCATCCTTATATAATTCGCTGACATCATATACCGGGAGCGAAAGCGTATTCCTTGGCGGCTCTCCTGCGATCCTGAAGGTGGTGGTATGGACGAATAAACCCTTGGCCGTGAGTTAGTGGTGAAAATGACCCGCAACATGAAAGCTTTTATATTTACAATCGATGCCGTCATATCGCTCATCATAGCTAGCCTTGCCGTTTCCCTCCTCCTCTATGTGCATTTTACGCCATCCAATTACTACCAATCCTCGTCCGGCGAGGCGTCCAGCCTAATGCAGAGCCTGTTGCAGGTATCGATAGGCGGATACTCGGCGGGCAGCAACATGCCCGCATCTTTCGGCACTTGCGGCGCAAAGCCCAGCGATAGCGTCATCGCCGCACTTGCCGATATGTACCTAAACCATAACGGCAGCTGTGCCGATATGATACTTAATTCATTCTATCCCTCGGGCAATTCCGGCATCTTCATAAACGATAATTTTTCTCCCTCCCTTGGCATCGCGGGTTTCAACGGCATCAACAGCTATGCGGAACAGGACAGCGGGTATTCCTTCCTCAACAACGCCACGAAGCCTTTCTCGCTATCGGTATGGTTTAAACCCTCTGTGGCAAGCGGCGTAGTGGTTGCCGAGCTCGGCCAGCCCTCCCCTACGGGGACATGGAATTACAGTACGGTGGAAATGTCAAGCGGCAAGGTATATGTGCGTTTATATCCTCTGTCATGCATAGATGTCGGGAACGCAATCATGGGCCATTGGAATAACGTGGTGCTCTCCTACACCGGCAGCGGCTATTCGGGGTATCTCAACGGGGTCTTGGGCAACTCCGAAACAGGCACGAGGAGCGTGCCTGGAGGTTCTGGCGGGATGTACTATCCTGTTGGGTTAGGCACGTCAAACAATTGCGGGTCTGGATCCTTCTTCGCCGGGAGTATCTCCAATCTGCAGATATACAATTCCTCCCTGGCAGCTCCACAGGCGGTGTCGATATACCGCCAAGGGGAGTTCGGCTCTCCGGTAACCAACCTGAGCATTGTCGGATGGTGGCCGCTCAACGGAAACGCCAACGATTACAGCGGAAACGGCAACGGCGCAACAACCTTCAACGTCCTTTACGGCCTGCCTAATTACCTGCCGGAATCCCTCTCAGGGGCGTATCAGGTCAGCAGGGTATCAATCCCCATGAATATAAATGTTAGCGGGACAATAAGACATTATAGCGTTGGTGTTGTGGTATGGCACTAAAAACCAAGAAAGGAGTGCTGTTGACGCTTCTCACGATAGTATTGTTCATCTTGATGCTCGGCGAGCTGATAACGTATGTTGCGCTTAACTATAATTATGCCCAGCTCGGTTCCGGATTGTCCCAGGCTGCCACATATTCCTCCTTCCTCCCGACACTCAACAGCACAACCAGTTCGTTCGTCGGCACAAGCCTCTCCAAAGCCCTGAACGCGTTGATAATCTACGAGAATACGCCGGCGTTGCGGAAGGATAACTTCATAAATAATACCTCCCGGGAGCTGGCCATACTCATGGAGAACGGGACGATATACGGGAATAACTCCGTTGCATCATACATGGGGAATGCGACGATGTCCGATTACGCATCCCAGCTGCAAATGGAGGCTGCCGCAGAGAACCTCAATCTCACACTGGCCAACCAGAAGGTAACGGTGTTCCAGACCTCTCCCTCCTACATAAATGCGACCTATACAGCATCGGCGACGATATCCTATCCTGGTGGCATATTCACATATCCTGTCCATGCCTCATCGGGCATAAGCCTCAATGGCACCCTCGATCTCCTTAGCGTGGAGGATGCATATCCGACCAAGATAGATTTCACCAACCAGCCGATTTCGCCCTCGCCCATCGGGGGCATAAGCGGCTCCGTTTTATCTCAGCCGTCATCTCCTCCATTCAACCAGCATTATCTTGTTCTAGGGAGCAGTTCGCCATTCATGTTTGCATATGGCAGTGTGGTCAACGAAAGCGGTACGCTTGACTGTTCACAGATACCTGCAGCATACCAGAACCCCAACTATATCCTTGCAATCCCCGATGCGGCAAACATAAATTCCACTATCTGCGGCATGGGGGGACTAGTGACATCAACCCCTAATACAATAACTCCCATCAAGCCCTATCTCGTTTATAACTCATCTGATCCTGTCGACATATTCAATTATCTGAAAACGGGAATGAAGGTTTTGCTGGACGGAAGATCACGTTCATTATTAAACGCCACCATGTTCGATAATGCGATAACTGGGAATTATTATTTCTATTCTCCCTCCTCTTCTTCCTACCTGCAGAGGTCAGAGGGGGCAACAGGCCAGAGTTCCGGGGCCGGCATCTCATCGTTAAGCATACTTAATAGGCATGTTGCTGATTTCTCAAATGCTTCTCCTGAAAACATAACAGTCAACAGGACCTTTATAACCGGGAACGCAACCCAATTCACCATATCTGCGTGGGTCTATCCGGCATCTGTCCAGAATTCCATTATAGCCGGAGAGTCCGGCGCCAACTTTGGCACCTTCGGCATCTTTGGGCTGTGGCTTGACAGCGGAGGCACCTTCTCGAAAGGGACCAATTACATAGCATTCGGTACCAACATCTGCGGCTATATAAAGACGAACAGCACATATTCGCTCCAGCCCGGCGAATGGTACGACGTGGTCGGAGTCTATAACAAGACCGGAAACAGCTCGATATACATAGACGGGACGAGATATGCATCCGGAAATTTTGCGCTATGCACTTTCAACAAATCTTTCACCATTGGGAATACGGATGGCGGTTCCGGCTGGGGTTTTAACGGCTCCATATCCAACGTGCAGTTATATAATTACACCCTCTCCCCTCTAAAAATAACAAGCCTGTATTACGGCGGCATAGCAAGGCATCCATTATCCGGATCCGGTTTGATGGGGTGGTGGCCGCTGGGCGGCAACGCCAACGACTACAGCGGATACAATCACAACGGTACCGTTTCCGGAACTCTCACCTATTCTCCTCCTGTCAATTACACGGGAAATCCGCTATCTGGCGGTTCATTGTCAATACCGAATTCCAGGATTGTTGCAGGCAGCGGGTGCAGGGGCATCGATAACTGCTCTAATCCTTCAGTATTGGTAGGAGAGACGGCAGGCGCCACATATTATCTGCCGTTCACATATTATAATTCGGGCAGTTCCGTCTCTCCAATCCAAGTACAGGTCCGCTTCGCCCCATCCCTCTACAGTTCGATCGAGGCGCAGAATCTAGGCAATATCCGGTTTTATTACAATAATACGGAACTCTATAGCTGGTGCGAGAGCAACTGCAGCTCTTCGGCAGGCACTGCCTTCTTCTGGGTCAAAATCCCTTCTGGCGTGGCCATTTCTCCTGCAGGGCAAGGCACCGAGATAACACTAGACATGTATTTCCTCCCAAAAAGCGTGAATTATGACGGTGTCTATGCGGGAGAGGCACCCCAATTAAGCCCGGTCTATGCCGAATACGACAATGGCGGGAACGTATTCAACTTCTATGATAATTTTGCCGGAGTATCATTAAGCAACAAATGGAGAATAATTTCTGACGGCGGGTCTGGGGTAATATCTGTAAATAACGGGCTGACGATAAAGGATACCACTGGAAATTGGTGGGGCATAGAGAGCCAGAGCGACTACAACCCCCAGACAAGCGCTGTTGACATCAATGGGTATTTCACAAGCATCGGAGTTAATAACGCCTTGCAATTCGGATGGCAGCAGCCCCAATCTATAACAAGTTTTCCATACACCCTGTATAATATTTTTTCAGCTCTCGGTTATCAATATGCCATCTGGAATTGTTCTCCTACTCTCGGCACATGCACCGCCTCCAACATCGGGCCCGGTTCAACATCAAGCCCTCAAGTGTTTTCCCTCTGGGCCTCTCCATCCGCATCATGGGCTTCAATAAATTATGGTCCTGTCACAGGGGATGGCGGTTCCTTTTATTCTACCACTTCCGCCCCTATCTGCGCCTATTCACTTAATGCCACCCAGTCCTTATTTATACAATGGATTGCCGTCAGGTCCATCACATCAGCTACGGGCTATCCGTTGGCATATGTGCCTTCCAATACCCAGCCAATAAAAATATCTGACGGCGGAGGCTCCCTAGGGGATATCGGGAATTCGCAATTGCCGACAACAGTAAAACTCAACGGCAACGGATACATAGAGCAGCAGAGCGGATTCGGATGGATGAGCAGCAATACACAACCTTTCTCCATATCTCTCTGGGTTAATCCCTCCTCCTCAAACGGGGTTATATTGGACGAGCTCGGACAGCCTGCGCCAAACTCCGGATGGCATGATTCATGGCTCGATCTTGTCGACGGAAACGTATATATGCGGTTGTGGAATCTGGCATGCGTAAACCTCGGTCCAATCCCCAACGGCAAATGGACTAACATTGTAATGACCTATACCGGTACCACGTACACAGGCTACCTTAATACAATCCCGTCTGGAAGCGGAAGCGGGACACGCTCGACTCCAACTGGCAGCGGAATTTATATGTTTTATCCTCTGGGCGTCCCCGATTCGACCAACTGCGGTTCCGGAGCAGCATACAAAGGGCTGCTGTCGGACTACCAGTTCTATCAGGAAGCGCTGACCCAGCCACAGATAACGTCATTATATCTGAATAACTCCCTCCCTGTCTCCCCCTATGAATACTGGCCTTTGAGCACCAGTACCAACGGGGCGATTAATATAACTGACGCTGTCTATGGAGATACGGCATTTTTCCACACCGTCCCCTCGAACGCGATCTGTACGGTTTCGAATGTAATCAGCGGCTCATGCGGGGTTTCATATTATCCATAGCATAACCCAATCAAACTCTACCCCAATGCGGTAAAATGCATGGTGTCTGGGGTTCGATGGGCGTGGCATTTTTCATTTCAAAAGGCGCGTGGTTTCCGGCCCGCTTTCCTAACGAACCGCGGCAGAACTGGCTTTGCACCAAAAGATGCATGGAAGCCGTGGCGAAGGGCATCATGTTTCAATTCGGCAATCAAGAAGCCACAAACGGTTAGGTATGGCAAAAGCCCCGCCTGCAGGGTTGGCAGTTAATCGGAGGGAGATGATGTATCGCTAGCCGATTCCCATTGCCATCCTGATCATTATGGAAACAAGCAGGAGATGCGCTACCGAAACGCTGCCGCTCTCTCATCTTTCAATCCCTCCCTATACGCTGCCTATATTGGCGAAGAACGCCCCTATGACTATCCTCACGATGATGAATATCGCCAGCCCCACCACGACGAAGATGGGCATATACCTCAACCCTTTTACAGAGGACCCGGAAGATATCGCGGACATGATGAGGCTCGCAAACCCTGTTATTATGACTATCGCCGCGATCGAGAAATCGTGGTATTCCGCCGGGGTGATCTTCGGTGGGCTTGGCTTGAGGAAAGATACCCCTATCGTCGGTAGCCCGCCGGGATTCTGGGCCAGTATCCCTGCCCATACCTTGTCGGTGACTATTATCATCTGGCTGGTGAGCCCGTAAAGCGCAGGCGCGGCGATGACGGCCGCGAAGGCTATGAAGATGCTATACATGAAGAGCTGCCCGGCGACCTCCTTCTGTATCATCTGCTGGCTCCTGAGGTCCTTGGAGAGCTGGTCGAGCAGGTCGGCCATTGCCCCTCCATACCTTATCGCCTCTATCATCATTCTTATCGCATGCGAGAGCTGGTTGGAGTTGTATCTGTTCGCAAGGTCCTTGAGCGAGTCCTCCATCGTCTCCCCCCCTGTAACCCTCTTGCCCATGTCCTTGATGCTTTCGCTGAGGAAGGTGAATTCAGGCCTTGCCGCGAGAATCAATGCCCTGTCGAGAGCTATGCCGCTCCTCAGGTTCGCGGATGCGACCTGGAAGTAGTCCGGCAGCATCGTCTCGAGGGCGGTCTTCCTGCCGTCTATCTTGAACTCTATTATCATGTATATTGCCGCCACGTACATGACGGCCGAGCCAAGCCCCGCCCCTGCATCGATAGGGGTCGGGAATTTCATATAGAAGAGGAGGAATGCCACCCCAATGAGTATTCCGAACGCTCCGAGTATGGCTATTTCGAGGATCTTGTTCACGCTCATCCTTATGTCCGCTATGTCGAGCATGTGCGAAAGCTCCCGGGCCATCCCCCTTGAAACGAGCCTCTCGAAATTTATCTCCATGGCATCACATCGAAAATACCGGCCTCGACCCGGTTATCATCTTCAGGAATATTATCTGCAGGAAGATCATTCCCACGAGCGAAGCCTCGAGTATCGTGGTGTTGACCGTGAATACGGCGATGAAGGTGGTAAGTATGGTCAGTACTGCTATTCCCATGCTCGGCATGATGATCCCGAACAGCATGTAGAACATGGCGATCGCGTTCAGTCGCTGCCCATACCTCCTCAGCTCTATCACCCTTTCCTGCGCGAGCTGGTCTATGACCGTCTGCAGCGACGTTACCACGTCTGAGCCGGACTTTATGCTGACCGATGCCTGGAGCAGTATCCTCCTGAACGAAGGGCTTTTCGTCTCCTCTATCGACTGGTCTATCGCCATCTCCAGCGGCATGCCGACCTGGACCTTCTCCACTATCTTAGCGAATTCCCTGCTGGCATCCCCATATCCGCTGCTCACCAGCGTTATGGCGTTGTAGAGGGGCATGCCCGACCTGAGGGATATTATCAGGTCCCTCGCGGCGAAGAGTATGTCCCTCTCGATGTTCTTGACAGAGGAGACGCCCTTGGCGTTCGGGAAGTTAAGGAACGCCTTCAGGGATACCTGGAAGGTTGCAATCCCGATGACAATCCCCAGTATGACGCCCACGGCCGGCTCCAGCCCGACATGGACGAATATGAGTATGGATGTCAGCGCTATCATTGCGCTCACCATCCCTGCCGCTATGATCATCCTTTGCACGAACTGGTAGAGGTTCTCCTTGATCCCGTGCTTCTGGAGCGATTCCTCCAGCCCCTTGTTCTTCGCTCCGATGCTTTCGACGAATACCTTCCACCCGCTCCCTTTTTTCTGCGCTTGCATCTGTTTTTTGGGCGGGATTTGCTGTGCCGCTGGGGGTGCCGCGGCAGCCGCTTTCGGTTTTTTATTGAAAAACATTTTCACACCCCTTTGAGAAGGGCAAGCACGTAGTCCATCCTGCTGTTCCGCAAAACCCTCATGGACCTCTCGAGCCCGTTCTCATTCGCCGGCTTCTCCGCGGATACCGACTGTTTCAGCGAGCCCAGCTCTCCCTTTATTACGTCGAGCTGTTCATGGTCAAAAGAATTCGAGTCGAGCCCTTCGGCGATTTTTTCCAGTTCTGATATCTGGTCCGCTATCGGGAGGGTAGGGAGCACCGCCTCCTCCCTCTCCTCCTGTTTCTCCCTCGCCCTTATCCTTGTCTTGGCGGTGCTTTCTATCTTTCCTATGGCATTGCTGAGTTCCTCAGCCGCCTTCTTTTCCATGTCCTCCGCTTCACGGTATATCTCCCCTATCTGCGAGATCGTGCGTCTCTCCAGCCCTGATACCGCCGTCTTCATCCCGCTATATTCTTTCCCTGCCACCATCCCTGCCGCCTGGGGCTGGATGGGAGCCTTTCCTCCCTGCGCCCCACCATCTTCCTGCATCTCCACATAACTTCTTCTAGGGATCTGCATCCCTCCGCCTCCCGACCTTGCCCTCCTCTCCATCTCCTGCTGCAGCGCCTCCACCTCGTTTACGGTGTGCACAGCCTTGCCGTAATCCTGCCTCTCCCCCGAATCTGCCGCGCCGAACATTCCCCTTATGTCTATCGTATATACCTGTTGCCCTCTCTGCGCCTCCTCCTTTTCGATTCCGGCGATCAGGGAAACCATTTCATCATATCCTTTTTTTTCATCCAATGCCATCCCTCCTATCAGAATGTGTCGTGCGAGAATTTAACGTTATTCCTTGCATTTTCCACGACCCTCTTTCTGTCCTTGTAGTAGTTTGCGACCACCAGCCCGGCATCGTCGACGTCGATTATGTTGTTATTGACCATATAGTTGAGCACAAGGGACTTCTCCTGCAGGCTGTCCGATATGTCCTTTTTCGTCATGCCTGCATAGATGTTCAGGGTCTCTTCCAGCCTTGTGAGCGTGCTGACCGAGAGGAAGGAGTCCTCCCGCATATCCCACCTGTAGATGACATTGGCGTCGCCGGTCCTCATTATCTCCCCGAACTCCAGCAGCCTCCTTATCCCCCTTGTCCTGTGCCTGAAGCATACGACGATGCCGCCCAGCGCGTTGAGCATTATCTTGGGCGTGTCTATCGGCGGGTTCGTCATCCTTATTATGGCGTCCTGCGCGTTGTCTGCGTGCAATGTGCCGTATACCGCATGCCCCGTATGCACCGCCTCGAAGAGGGTCTCGGCGTCTTTTTTCGTCCGCACCTCCCCTACGAGCATGATGTCGGGCCTTTGCCTGAGGGCGTTGATCATCAGGTCGTACAGGGTTATCTCTCCCTTCCCCTCGGGGTTGGGCTGCCTTGTTATCATTGGCACCCACTGCAGGAAGTTGGGCAGGGTGAGCTCCCTCGTCTCCTCAACCGAGATTATCCTCCTGTTCGGGGGGAAGAATATCGAGAAGGAGTTAAGGAAGCTCGTCTTGCCGCTCGCAGTCCCGCCTGCGACTATGAGGCTTATCTCGTTCTCTATGCAGAGCCATATGAGCGAGGCGATCTCGGCGCTTACCGTCCTGTTCTTTATCATGGCGGGCATGGTCCACGGGTTCTTCGAGAACTTACGTATCGTTATCGTGTTGCCGGATTGGGAGACCGGGAAGAGGGTGGAATTTACCCTTGAGCCGTCGGGAAGCTCGGCGTCCATCAGCGGCGCAAGGTTGTTTATCTCCCTCCCCACCCTTCTCCCTATCTGTTCGGAATCCTCGTATATGGCTGCCTCGCTGGCCGGCTTTATGTTCGTCTTGCACCAGCCGAATTTCCTGTGGAAGACCCATATCATGAAGTTCGCGCCGTTGACCGTTATCTCCTCGAGCCCGTCATCGGCCAGCGGCACCTCCAGCTCGCCCAGCCCGAGCATCATGTTCACTATGTATGCGATGAGCAGCGTCTTCGTGGTTTCGTTTTGCCCCGGAAGGTACTTGTCTATCAGCACGTTGCTGGCATCCACATATCTTTTATTCAGCACCTCTATGTATTCCTTGTTCTCTATCTTGGTGGGGTCGAGAGGGACCATCGCGACGAGCTCCTTCCTGAGCGACAGGAGGAGCAGCTTTGTGGCAGAGCCGATTCCTGGGAATGTCATGCTGTATATCGGGACGAAGTCTTTGTCCTCGTATATCTTGACATCCACGAGCATGCCGTGGACGGCGAGATTGTATTCCGCAAGGACCCTGATGTTTTCGTTTGCCTCTTCGGTTTTCGCGTTTTCGTCTGCCATGATCATCCCTTGTTTTCAGGTTTCCCTGCGGTCTTGGCCGCGCCTGGGGGTTTCAGCCTGCTTGCCGTTTTTGTAATATTCCCTTTTATGGCGTTTACCTTCTTCGAGGTGGCTTCCGTATTGCTGCTCGCCTTGTCTATGAACTCCTTCCTTTCCATCTTAGTTATGTTCCTGAGGGTCTCGAGCGCCTTCACCTCCTCGAAGGTCTTCGCCACCTCTGCCTTCGTGCTCGATATGTCCTTGCTTATCTGGTTAAGCTCCTCCTTCATCTTGTCCACCGAGTCGGCGAGGCTCCCGGCATCCCCGAAGTTCGCCTTGAGCTCCTCTATGGAGCTCTTTATCCTTTTTGAATCCTCCATGAATATCTTTTCCTCCCTCTCCATCTCCCCCATCGCCTTCGTATACCTGTCGTTGAGCTTCGTTTTCTCCCTCTCCAACATGGCTATGATGGAGCTTTTCCTGGCCTTCACCTTCTCCATCGATTTTATTATGCTGTTGAATTCCGCGGCCTTTTCGCCTATCTCCTTTGTCGCGCTGTTTATCTCCTTCGTGTATGCCAGCAGCTTTTTCCTCATCTCCGCGGCGGCCTTATCCGCCTCCCTGTCGATCGCCGCAGCCTGCACCTTTACCCCCTTCTTTATCTCCCCGAACTCCCTCTCCCCCTCCTTCCTCTTGTTATCCATCGCAGCCCTGGATTCCTCCACGACCTTCGCGGCTTCCTTGAGCCTGGCGTGAGCCTCCCCCAGCGTCTTCTCGAGCTGCTCGGGGTTCATCGTCTCTATTTTCGGCGAAAGGACTGCGAAGTTCTTTGTCACCTCCTCGTAGGTCGTGTTCGCCTCCTTTTTTATGCTGCTTATCTCCTTGCCCTCCCTGTCCACTGTCTCGTATATCCTGTTCACTTCCGCGAACATCTTCCTTATCTCGGGCATCTTGTTCTTGTATATGTTCTCCGCACCCGATACCGAAATCCTCAGGTTGTCGACTGCAGCCGAGAATTCATTGAGCGATATGATTTGCGCCGACAGGTTCTGCTCTAGAGTGTCCTTCTTCACATCGAGCTGGATCTCGTTCATCTCCATCTGCTCCTGGTTAACGGTGATGGGGGCGATATACATCTTGCCTACCTCGTAGGTTATCTTAACCAGTCCGCCCTGCTCGAGGACCTTGGACCAGCTCTCGATTATGTCCGGCCCTACCCCTATCCTGGCGCTCACCTTGCTCAGCTCCATCTTCCCGTTGTTCTTTATGAGCTCCAGCAGGGAGTCTATCGTCGTCTTTGTTTCGTCGCTGCTCTCGTGGACGCCTGGAACAGGGGGCATATGCAAACACCTTTACGCTACCTATTGATGATAAAACAATTAAATACTTGCGCAATATGCCCCCGACTTGCCGTGCAGTCCGCCACATTCCCCAGGGGCTACAGAATCCTCCTGTAGAATATGGAGAAGACCAGCGCTATGATGAGCATGAACCCTATGTTCCCCAACGAAAGTATGTTGAATTCGAGCAGCAGCCCCAGTATAGGCAGCAGTACCGCGGCATAGACATACTTGTTCCATGCCAGGACCTTGCTCCCGTCGAGCGGGTATATGGGCAGCATGTTGAAGAACGCGAGCAGGACGCTTATGAAGATCACGAAATAGATGGCGCTGCTGATGTACGACCCCTGCGCGGGGTTGATAAGGATCGCCGCTATGTAGAACACCGCGAAGACGGCGATGTTGGTGAGGGGGCCGGCAAGGGAGACCACCCCGTTTTCCCTCTTGGTGAACCTGTTGGTGTATATGACCGTCGCGCCCGGTATGCCGAGCAGGAACCCCATCGCCCCTGTCGCCAGCGTTATCATCAGCCCCGTCGATGACGACCGGAATGCGGCCACAGCCCCGTACCTCTGGGCCACGAACTTGTGCATGAGCTCGTGCAGGACGAAGCTCAGCGTCACCCCGAGTGCGGCGATCGGCAGGAAGGCCATGAAAGAGGCAAGGGTCCTGCTCGTCGGGGAGAGGATTCCCCCTGCCATGGTCATCGAGAAGGCCAGGATGAGCACGGCA
Source organism: Microcaldota archaeon (assembly GCA_021822165.1). GTDB lineage: Archaea > Micrarchaeota > Micrarchaeia > Micrarchaeales > Micrarchaeaceae > JAKARM01. The sequence goes on from JAKARM010000009.1 coordinate 19,020, forward strand.
TCGGCTATCACTATATCCTTTATTTCCTCCCTCCCTATCGAATGGATGCCGGAGCCCATGGTAGTAATTGCACGTATAAAGGTATAAAATATCTTCGCTGCAATAACCTATCATCGGTTAGCTCCATCGTCTAGTGGTCATTGCTTTTCGCAACCGCACAAGGACGGCAGGCTCTGGACCTGCAAACACCAGTTCAAATCTGGTTGGAGCTATTCCGTATGTGGGTTTGGATGGCTGCCAAGAGTTCCCTTAAGAATCATGCGATTGTCTGCGGATACGGGGTCGTCGGCCAAAAGGTCGTCAGCATACTTCTGGAGAAGAAAATAGATTTCGTAATCGTCGACTCGGATCCGGCTACAGTGCAGAGGATAGCCGAGCTGAAGTACAACGTCGTGAACGGCGATGCCACATCCTCCAGGGTGCTCAAGGATGCAGGGATAGATTATGCAAAGGCGATCGCCATACTGATAGACAACGACGCGAAGAACCTCTTCGCCGTCCTGACGGCCAGGGACCTGAATCCCGGGATATTCATAGCTACGAGGGCGAACGACCCCTTCGCCAAGGAGAAGCTGATGGAGGCGGGCGCAGACTATGTGGTGCTGCCACAGAAGAGCGCGAGCAAGGAGATTGTGGCCGAGATAACGAAGTGAGATTGCCCTGGTGCTTGATTGGTATCCGAATATAATGGCGGTGATGGGAGGCTCGCCGGGTTCGCCATCGCCGTGCTGCTTGTCCTTACCCTGGTTTTCACCCTGGCCACCATGGCGGGGATATTCCTTCTCACCCGCAACCTCTTCGTTGCCGAATACTCGACCGCGTCGATAGTGTTCGATGCTGTCGGTATAGGGATGGGGGCGAAGCTCGCCGCAGCGATACCTCTCTCGAGCTCCTTTTTTTATGCCCTTTTCTGGATAATGGTTACCGGCGGGCTGGTAAAGATCGTGCTTGTGGGTTTCGTCATAGGCGCATTCATGGAGATGGTGACCTCCATAGACGTAGGGACGAAGCTCCTGATGTTCCGGATGCATCGCCTGAAGGATCACATAATCCTCTGCGGCTACTCTGCCTTGGCCGAGGGGATCATCCGCGATCTCAAGAGGTCCAAGAGGGTGTTTACCGTGGTGGAGCGGGACCTCCAGAAATACGAGCTGTTGAAGGACATGGGGTACAATGCGATATATGGGGAATTCACGCGCGACGACGTCCTCAGGGATGCATCGATACTTTCCGCCAGGACGGTAATCTTTACCTCTGACAACGACTACGAGAACCTCCTCGGCATAGTCACTGCACGGTACCTGAACGGCGGCATACAGATCATGACCAGGGCGAAGCAGGAGAATTCCGTATCGAAGATGCATAGGGCCGGGGCAGGGCTCTGCGTGGTCCCAGAGGTGCTCGCGGGGCTGGAAATAGGGGAGATCATAGAGTCCCGCATACTCGGGGAATAGGGGTGGCATGTCGACGCTAAACAGGGAGCTGTATATCCTCTTCGGGCTGGCTTTGCTTCTGCTCGCCTGGTCCGTCCTCCTCACGGTATACTCCGGGGTCAGCCCCTTCGTCGCAGTGGTATGGAACGTACTCTCCTCGTTGGACATAAGCTACTCCATACTGCCCCTCCAGTTCGCGTCGAGCCAGCTGGTCTTCGCATCCGACATCATCGATGCCTTCGTCTTCGCGCTGCTGGCGTTCACCCTGGCTACATGGTTCTTCGGGTTCGTGCGCGAGATCGACGTGGAGAACAGGATTACAACGATAAGGGTGAAGAGGCTTAAGGACCACATCATAGTGGCCCCATTCAACTCCTTCGCCAATTCGCTCGTGAAGGAGCTAAAGGAGGCGGAGCAGAAATACGTCGTGCTCGGCAAGGGCAAGGAGTCGAGGAGCTACATGCACAGGAACGACATTTTCTTCATTTCAGGAGCTGCGGACTCTATCGAGACGTTCAAGGACGCAGGGGTGGAAAGGGCAAGGTACGTGATCGCCTGCAGCGACGACGATACCGAGAACGCCCTCATCACCCTTACGGCGAAGTCCTCGAACCGCGGCGTGGCGGTCTTTTCAAGGGTATCGTACCTGGAGAACATACCAAAGCTGAACAAGGCAGGGGTGAACAAGATGCTCCTGCCAGAAGTGAGCGCAGGCAAGAGCATAGCCGATGTGATGTCGGGGCATTTCGAATGACCTTTTACTAAGGACGATAGAAACGCCAAACCACCCGCAATTGCAGAGGGACCCTGCAGAATTTATTCCTGGGGGATGTCAGGACCGTGCGAAAGATATTAATAGGTTGTTTGAGATAAAAAAAGAGGAATGTTACAATGGCGAATATATCATCACCACAGTCCCAAGCGGGAATAATGAGCTTCTACGATGCCCCGAGCAAGGGGCCCAAGGTCAACCCCCGCATCAT
>JAKARM010000010.1 GCA_021822165.1 Microcaldota archaeon
CATAAGCACCGTATCAAGCCTTGGGTAGTGAAGCATTTGTTCCTGCATAGTATTATATTGATGTATATAATATATAAACTTATCTATTACATGGTTTTACTCTACATGAAACAGGACGTAGGGAGTATTTCAGCCATTCATAGGGAGTTTTTTGACCCTCCCTGACATGATTTTAGGGCGTTTTACGAGGGAAAACTCCCCCTTAGTCGTGAAACGACCATTTTGTCATGATTTTGTCAAAAGCGTGTAGAGTAGCCTTCAGCCCGCCCTGAACGCTGCTTCGGCAGCGAAACGGCGGGCTTCGGCTCTCTATTTCAGCAGCCGTTTTGACCCAACTCAAAACACCGATTACTTGAATTAAAGATATGAAAATAGGAACTAACTTTCTTCTGGTTCTGCAGCTTTTAGAACATTATATATTAACTTGTCTAACTTCTTGAAAAATTGGTCCCACGAAAAATCCCTTTCCACATGCTCCCTAGAGGCCCTGCCCATCCTAGCTAAAATCTTTGGGTGATCTGCCAAAAATCCCATCTTTTCGCTCATCTCCCCGCAGGAAGCCACTAGGAAACCGGTCTTTCCATTAATGATCGTCTCTGTGGGCCCACCCTCATCCATTGCTATCACCGGCTTTGAACTCGCCATTGCCTCCAGCGGGACAAGACCGAAACTCTCATCCTTCGAGGTGAACAATAGTGCGGTACATTTTGAATATATTGAATATAGTTTTTTGTCGGATGTGTTCCAAAGCACTTTGATTCTTCTGGAATCCCCAATCTCTTTTTTTATCTTGGCAAAATATGTTTCCCGTGGGGATCCAGAAAGGCACAGCACAAAATCGAAATTTCCATTATGCAAGCTAAAGAGCTTATACGCACTTATCGCATATTCTATACGCTTCTTAGGGTCCAACCTTCCGACAAAAAGGAAGTAATTTGAATACCCACTATTATGATATTTTCCTGCGTCTACGCCAGGGTATATCACGTTGATGTCCACCCTATGGAGCGATTTCTCCAATTTGCCGGCGGTATACCTGCTATTGGTTGCCACCTTCTCAAACCTAGCAGCGATAAAACCAAGCAAAATTCGGTATCCGATATTCTCTATAAAATACCGGAACCTGAAAAGTTTCGGAGAGTTCATCGACAATGGCTCGAAGATGCTCTTTTTAGGATCCTGGACGTAGCTGATCACAGGGTAGTTGTGGTGCCTCACCAAATCAGATGGGGCAAGATTGCTCAGGATGATATCATATCTCTTTTTTAGGCGCAGATTCCAGAAGTATGTTCCCAGTTCGAAATTTCCCTGGCCGCCGCCAGACTGTATGATTTTGACATCCTTGAAGCCGCTGAAGGTCTTCTCTCTATCGTATTTTATGCATAGAACCTCCGCCTTGTAGTGCTGTGCGACTCTTAAGACGAATTTCTCCCCCCCCCCGAAGCATGTGAGGTATGGCTGTACTATAAGTAATCTCATACAATCCCAACTATTTATCGATCCGTGCTCGACGCCTTCTCCGGTCAAGATTCCGCATAGCCCAAACCGGCAGGCTCATTTGCTCCTTTTATATAGCGATTCTAGGGCGGATACGAGCATCTCGCTCTTTTCGTTGGAGGGTATCGCGTCCCTATGTTTTTCCAGCATCTCGTTGGCCGAATTGGAATATCTCTCGGCGAAGGCGCGGGCGTACTCGATGCCGCCATGCCTGCCGATCATATCGGCAAGGAAGGAGATGTCGTCTTCCGTCTTCGCCTCCCTCCTCTTCTTGTAGATCGCATTTATCTTCTCCTTTTCCGCGTCCGATGCGCTCTGGAATGTGTGGTATATTATGAGGGTAAGCTTCCCCTCGTAGAGATCGCCGTACCTCTTCTTTCCGAATACCTTCTCGTCCGCCGTCATGTCGAGTATGTCGTCCATTATCTGGAAGGCCAGCCCTGCCGGCATCCCTACATCCTTCAACGCATCCAGCTGTTTGCCGGGGGTTATGCCGGCGGATATTGCGCCGAGCTGCAGCGGGCCGTAGACGGAGTAATATGCCGCCTTGCTCTCTATTATCTTAAGGTAGAGGCCCTCCGTCGCCTTGGAGAGATCCTGGGAGTTGTATATGAAGTTCGTCTCTATGTACTGCCCCTCGACCGTCTTCTCCATCATGTCGTAGAATTTCTCGTAAAGCAGGTTCCCCCTCCCGTCCTTTACGCCGATCATGTAGTCCTTCAATATGCGCCACATCGCTATGTGGGCGGCGTCCCCGGCATTTATCGCTATCTCCGGGCCGTATAGCTTATGCAGCGCCGGCTTGCCCCTCCTCAGCTCGGAGTTGTCCTCCACATCGTCGTGCACGAGTATCCAGTCCTCGGAGAGCTGCATGGCGGCTGCGGGAAGGAGCGCCTCGCCCGGCTTTGCCCCGAACATTTCGCTGGAAAGGAGGAGGAGGCCGGGCCGCCTATAACTTCCCTGCCTGTCGGTATACTCCCTTGCTATCCTGTAATGCTCCTCGGGCTCCCTAATCGGAAGGTACCTGCAGATCGTGGAATAGACGCCCCCCCTGTTCGATTCTATATATTCGTTGAACTTCATGGCACCAACACGCTATATCTAACTTTATAATGGCAGGTAAAGATTTTTATGCGTTGAATCTGAAATAGCGCCAGGGATATTTTAATGGAAGGGTATGAAACGGTCTTGGGGCTGTTTTCTGGCATGGTGACGAAGGAACAGGCCATGGACATCGCATCCGGGAAGATCCCGTTGCTCTCAAAGGAGTCACTGGCGAAGAGGACAGGCATGGACATAGTCATGAGCATTGACGGGATACTCGGATTCGTTGAGATGCAACGCTGCATGCAAGAGGATGAAGGGGGCAGGAAAGCCCGCAAGAACTACAACATCAGCGCAGGGGGAGAGGTTTACAGGATATTCAACACGCAGGTGTACAGCTATAACGGAAAGGAGGCCAGGAAAAGGGTCGTCGTGCTAGGGAAGGAGGGGAACACCATGAACTTCACCCTGTTCGACGAAGCGGCGGATATGATTGATTCCCTTGGCATATGCAGAGGAGATGCCATTGTCGCGAAGGGCGTCGTGCTTGATGTCCAAAAAGGGGAGATGAAAGGGTTGAAACGGAGCAGGATAAAAAGATGCGCCAAGGCGGGGATTGCAGCAAGTTTGCCGGAAGGGGATATGAGAGGCGCGGACATATTTGGAATTGCAGAGGATATCCGCTTGGAGAGATATACGGACGGAGAGGGAAAAGAGAGGAAAAGATGCCTCAAATGCAGCATCCGCGGGATGGAAAGGCCTGTCGAGGTGTTCTTTTTCGGCTCTTCCGCTGACGCAGCGGGAAACGTAGTGGAAGGGGATGAAATAAGGGCTGAATTCTGCACCTTCGCGGTCGAAGGGGAAAGGGCGGTGGCATACGCCGGGGAGAATTCAAGGGTGATGGTCACGCACAGGCAGAGGCAGGAAAGCGGAGAACATTGACCTGAAGGAAAAGGGCTATCTCTGCCCGTATTTTGCGAGGAAGGTAAGGTATGCGGAGACGACAAGCTCAGGCGCGGAGGGCTTCACGTGCTTTATGATCGCCTTTATGTCGGCCATGGAGACCGCTATCTCCTCCCCGGTCTTGAGATTCTTGTCCAGCGCCCTTGTCTTTGCCTCACGGCAGACATTGACGATGTCGGCGCCGGTGAAGCCTTCGGTGATGGCGCCGAGCTGGCTGAAATTGACATCGGCCGAAAGCGGGATCTTCTGGAGGTTGTCCTTGAATATCAATGCCCTTTCGTCCGTCTTTGGAGGCCTTATGAATATGATCTTGTCGAACCTCCCTGGGCGGAGTATCGCAGAATCCAGCTTCTCGGGCCTGTTAGTCGCGGCTATCACGACGACCCCTGAAAGCTTCTTTATGCCGTCAAGCTGCATGAGCATCTCGACCGTGACCTGGTTGCTGAACTCCCCTGCCCCCTCCCTCTTCGGGACCAGCCCCTCTATCTCGTCTATGAATATGATCGCGGGCTTGTTCTCCTTTGCCCTGTTGAAGAGCTCCTTTATCATCGTGTTCGCGCGCTCGATCCCCATATTCGAGAGGTCAGAGCCGTCCATCTCCAGCATCGTGACGCCCTCCATGTTATTCTTGACCGCACGCATCAGCATGGTCTTTCCGGTGCCTGGGGGGCCGAAGAGGAGGATGCCATTGATGGATTTTATATCGTATTTCTTTATGAGGTCCGGCCTGAGAAGCGGGGTCTGTATCGCGTCGAATATCGCCTTCTTCGCATCGTCGAGGCCGATGACGTTGTCCATGGTGGCCTCGTCCGCCGCCCGCTCCGGGGCTTTCTCCCCGTACATCCTCCTCTCGAAATCGATCTTGAACTTGTTGTATTCCTCGAGCTGGGCAAGGGTCGTCGAAGGCTTGGTAGACTTGATCACTTTCATCACGTCGGACTCCATTATTTCGAGTATCTTGTGCTTCGTCGATGCCTCGGTGGCTATCATCTGCGCCACGGTCTCCGTGACGTTCTTTATGTCGGCCCCGGAGAACCTCTCTGTCGCTTCCGCCAGATTGTCCAAGTCAAGGCTCTTCGAGACGGGAAGCTTGCTCAGGTAGAGCTGGAAGATGAGCTTCCTGCCCGCATGGTCGGGGAGGGGCATGTATATGATCTTGTCGAACCTTCCAGACCTCATCATGGCAGGGTCCAGGATGTTTGGCACGTTCGTGCCGCCGACAACGATCACCTTGCTTATCTTCTGGAAGCCGTCCATCTCAACCAGAAGCTGGGAAAGGGCGCTCCTGTGCACGCTGTCTATCGATGGGTCGTCCCTCTTCCTTGCTATCGCGTCTATCTCGTCAAAAAAGAGGATGCAGGGGGCATTGTCCTTGGCTATCTTGAATATCTCCGATACCCTCTTCTCAGTATCCCCGGAGAGGGAGGATATCAGGTTTGACGCCTTCACGTAGTAGAAGCCCGCATGGATCTCGTTTGCCAACGCCCTCATTATGAGGGTTTTTCCCGTGCCCGGCGGGCCGAAGAGGAGAACCCCCTTTGCGGGCTTTACCCCGTATGCGCGTGATATCGCCTTCTCCTCTATAGGGGCCAGCAATACCTCCTTTATCTCCTTCTTCGTGGATTCGTAATTCCCAATGTCTTCGAAGCGCTCGTTGGAGCTGCCTGCGAGGTCCTCAAATGCTTCGCCGAATTTCATCCGGATATCCTGCTTCCTTACATCAAGCACCTTCACTATGGGAATGTCGTAGGATTCCAGGATCAGCAGGAAGAGAGGCGCAATGAGGGCGGAAACGATCGGCATGGTCGCGTTGTACGGGATACCGGCCATCGACGAGACCACGATATATGACAGGGGGAAGCCGAATCCCGCAAGGCTAGATATCGTGCCTTTATACTTGGACTTGGAGGACACCGCCATTCCGTCTATGACTTTTATCACGACAACGAAAAGGATTATCTCGACGATATAAAAGAACTGGGAGAAAAACGGGGTTATGAGAAGCCCGAACACAGTAGACACGCTGCCTATTGTGCCGATGTTCGTGAACCTGCTCACTGCCGTCTGGATCCCAGTGTTGAAGAACCCTGAAAGGGTAAGCGAGGGGCTTGAGGGGGTGGTGTAGTTCAACACCGACACCCCGGCGAAGGAATGGTACGTCAAAACGGGATTGTATACTATATAGGCATAGTTGCTCATCCCGAAGACCGAGGCAAAGGATATCACGACAAGAATCGCCACTGCGGTGGCTATGGATGCCCGCTTGAACCCCACCACGAGCACCGCGATGACGAGGGCAGGTATCTCGAGCACCAGGCCGAGGGGGGTGAATGCGAGAGCTATAAGCAGGTAGGTAAAGGATATCGTCCGGTAATGCATATACCCCATGACGAGGGTGGCGGTTATGAAGAACATGAAAACCCATGCCATGGCTGGCGCCTGGTACATGAAAACTGGCATTATTGCCAGGACCAGCAGGGAGATGCCCAGCAGGGGATGGTACTGCGTCATGATGAAAAGGACGATCGCGATGACCGCTATCAATGCGTAGGGATAGAAATTGAACGAGGTGGAAAATGCGAGGAAGGTTACCGCTATAAGGATCGCATCGACTATGTTCTTGTTGGATATCACGTTTACGATATTGTCAACTATGCCGTAGAACGAGACGGGTACCCTGTTATGCCTTCTTATCACGTTCTGCACTAGCTCGCTGCGCGGTGCAGGCTTATTGCTGGCGTACATGTAACCGATCTACTAAGATTAAATCATGGGCTTATTAAAACCTTCATAACACTTCTATATCTCGGCGTAATACATGGCGGATAATGCCGGGATGGGTTATGGCGGCCGGCATAAACATGCAGGGAGATGCAAAGCGGTGCAATACAGGATGCATGACCATCTCCGCTAAAGGAATAAATACCTTGCCGCATTCATCAAATAGCAGAGCTTGTGAGCTTTGGAAATATGGAGCCCCCTGGCAAAACGATAAAAGTCTGCCAACCCATCCATTATATTGTATTACCCGTTGTAGCACAATGGCGGTGCGGCCGGCTGTAGTTTGTTATGCTAACAAGTCGGGCAATTCGGGCCTGTTAGAAACCGGCAGGTTGGGAGTTCGAATCTCCCCAACGGGATGAAAAAAAACATATGCCTTGGTAGTGTAGTGGTCTAGCATGCGAGCCTGTCACGTTTGCGACCCGGGTTCGAATCCCGGCCAAGGCGTCTTATGTTAGCTACGACTCCTTCTATATCCTCTCTTGATGCATTTTCAACAGATCTTTTTACCTAATCTTGTAAGAAAGATATCAAGACACCCAACCAACGAAGAATAGTCTCCACATTCAAGTCTCTAACTTGTAAATACTTCAATGTTTTCTCAACATACGCTTTATTTACATTAGAAATGCTTAAAATACTCACAGAAGAGGCTATAGCTGGCTCACCGTGTCCGCTAAGAACTTCTCTTTTTTCTTTTCCTGCGTATCGGTTTTCATCTCAACCTCGAAGAGGTTCTCTTTGCGGTGTATGTAGCTGCCATAGCCGTCTACGATTAGTTGTATAAGAGCACCGTTTGTATATGCATCATTTGTTATTTTAGCCTTCCTCTAGCTTTGCCAAGGAAACCTGTAATTTATCTACTTTTAGACCGATGGACATTTGCCATTATTGTGGAGGGTTTAGCACTTATTTTGTAGAGGAAATAGTTTATTTTCCTCGTCTTCTTGAAGCCCAATGATGAATAGAACCCATTGGCTCTTCTGTCCAATACTGAAACTTCTGAATTTATGGCTATTAGCTTATTTTTAATTGCATATTTCGCGACCCTGCCCACCAACAGTGTACCTACCCCGTGCCTTTGTTTATGCACATAAATGAATTCCAAATCTACTGCCTTGGCAGAATTGGTGAAAGAAATAAAACCCTGAATGATACCGTTTTCCCTGTACACCAAATTAGTAGACTTTTCCAGCACGCGCAGAACTTCGCTCGTAGTCATGCTGCCCTTTGGCACTTCCACGGAAAGCCCCTTTTTGAACAAATCGATTATACGAGTTCTTTCCAACCCTTTCATCGAAGAGATAACATACATGATATCGCTTTTATCTAATCAGTATGCCGATGACGGTTTCAAACGGCTATGTCGAATTTGATGGGAGGATAGCTCTCATATCCCTCGACCGTTGTATCCGAGGAACTCCACTCGAATATGCTCTTGAAATTCTCCGTCTTTACTTTGGGCAGGGGGTATTTATTCTCGTCCCTGGACAGCTGCTCCTTTGCGCCATCTATGTGGTTCTCGTATATATGCACGTCTGCCAGAAAGCCGATGAGCTTCCCTTCCTTGAGCCCCGATTCCTTTGCGAGGAGATGGAGCAGCAGGGCATAGCTGGAGATGTTGAACGGCAGGCCGAGCATGGTGTCTACGGATCTCTGGTTCCAGAGAAGGTTGACCTTATCGCCGGTGACAGTCACCTGGAAACTATAATGGCATGGGGGCAGGGCCATCGCCCCCATCTGCTGGGGGTTCCATGCAGATACGACCATGCGCCTGTCATTAGGATCCTCTTTCAGTTTTTTGACCAGCGAAGCCAGCTGGTCTACGCCTTTGCCGGTGTAATCGCTGGCATAACCATTATAATCGGCATTGAAATGCCTCCATTGGAAGCCATATATCGGCCCGAGGTCCCGTTCTTCCAGCATTCTCCTCTTGTGCTCCTCGGTATGCCCGTAGGGGGCCTTCTCGGGGGTTGCCCATTCATCCCATATATGGCATCCCCGCTCCTGGAGCCAGCCTTTGTCCGTGATCCCTTTTATGAAGAATTCGAGCTCTGTGGCCATGGTCTTGAAGCCCATCTTCTTCGTCGTGAGAAGCGGAAACCCGTTACGCATGTCATGTTCGAATGTCGCCCCGGCAATGGCAAGCGTCCTTACGCCCGTCCTATTATCCTTCCAGCTGCCGTCGTCAAGCACCTTCTTGACAATGCCCAGGTATATCCCGTCGGCGCTGCGGGCCATAGAAGAACCTATATTATCTTTGGACAGCTCCAACCGCAACCCCACGTCGCTTGGAAACCTCCCGCAGGCAGGACCGCTTCTGTCATCCCAGATAATTCCTTGTTTTGCCACATCCTTATCTTTTTCTATCAAATCACCATTGCATAACGGAAACCTTGAGTGTGGCAAGAGGGTCCTGCAGACCGATGGCAACGAACCCCATAACGCAATGCCCAAAGAAGGTATTTGTTGGTGAGATTTATTTATCTTTCCCCACCCCGTGCAGATGCCGATATCCGAAAGGTTACGCCGCACCGGTATCCGGCTCCCAAACCGGCGGTACTAGCCGCGCCCCCTCTGCGATAGATATTTAAACTTCTTTGGGCAATGTCCTACCGGAAAAGAGGCCGATCCCATTTCCCATAAATAAGGGATGGGCTGGCACGGGATCCTTAATGCTTTGTTCGGATTTCGGGTCTGGGATCCTTCATCGGAACGGCTATCAGGGCAGGCATTGGATCGATTGCCTTCTGAGAAGATTATAATTGGCGAGGATATGAATCTTGGAATCAAATCCGTATACATTTTTGCGATTTTGATAATCATAGGGTTAGTGGTGATTTATGTGGCGACAAACTATGCGGCTTCCCCAGTGGTGGCTCCGGGAGATACGATAAATGTAACTTACACTGGTGCGTTCACGAATGGCACCGTGTTCGATTCGAATGTCGGGAAGTCCCCGCTCCAGTTTACGGTCGGTTCGGGGCAGGTGATCCCTGGTTTTGACAATGGAGTCATTGGGATGAAGGTAAACGAAGAGAGGACCATAACCATACCTGCGAACGAGGCATATGGGGAGATAAATCCTGCATTGATCACGGTGGTGCCCCTTGCCACCTTCGGAAACCAGACGGTCGGAGTCGGGATGGGCGTAGGCAAGACCGTGAACGGACAGCAGATATCAGGAGTCATTACGGCTGTCAATAAAACAGATGCGACAATAGATTTCAACCCGCCGCTGGCAGGGAAGACCCTTGTATTCAATATCACGATCCTGTCGATAAAAAAGGGGTAGCAGGACAGGGACGGATGGGATGAGGGATGGCGCTAACCGCTAACTGGCTCATCCCGCCATAAAGGCGTTCAATTCGGCAGAGTCTGTTATCAGGAGGTTGCCCGTCGCCTTCGCCATCCTGTTCATTATCGCAAGCCCTATCCCTTTTTCTTCGAACTGCTGGACTATGCCGAACTTTGCCGGGGAGCTGTCCAGCCCCCTGAATGCGTTAAAGAGGTTATGGGCTATCTGGTAGAGATCCCCCTCGCTCCCGAGGATTATGAACGAGACGCCTGGAAGCTCCGCGCCTTTTTGGATTTTTGCCGCTGCCTCCTTGCTGCAGAGTATGGCGATCTGGGGGCCCCCGCCATTCGAAATCGCTGCCGCTTCGGCAAGAATTCCCATCCCGCCGGCCATGGCGATTCTCTTGGATGGGGCATAATGCCTGTATTTCATCCCCGGCGCCATAGGCGGCCCGCCGCTGTTGGACGCAACATTTGAATCCCCAGGGACGATTATCTTGCCTATGAACCTCTCCAGCTCCTCTACGGAGAATGCTCCGGGCCGCAGCAACACTGGGGGGTCCGCCACCATGTTTATTATCGTTGATTCCACCCCGAATGTCGCATCGCCGCCGTCTATTATCAGGTCGGCCTTTCCGTCGAGATCCTCAACTACGTGCTCGAACCTGGTTGTGCTCGGCTTGGTGGATAGGTTCGCGCTCGGGGCTGCTATCGGCACCCCGCTATGCCCTACCAGACTTATGGCTATCTTATGGGCAGGGCACCTTATGGCGACGGTGTCGAGGCCTGCCGTCACTATGTCGGGCACCGCGGCGGCTCTCTTCAATGCCAGCGTTATGGGGCCCGGCCATACCTTCCTCGCGAATTGCAGGACATCCTCCCGCGGTTCGTCTGCCACGCGGCCCAGCCAGGAAGGATCAGGTATGTGCAATATGAGCGGGTTGTCGGAGGGCCTCCCTTTTATCTCGAATATCCGCCTGCAGGCCTCCTTGTTGAACCCGTCCGCGCCAAGGCCGTATACCGTCTCGGTAGGGAACGCCACCGTGCCGCCCTCCCTTATCACCCTGGCTGCGATGGCTATCCTGTCGGCCTCGGGGGCTACCGGGTCTATTTTTATTATCTTGGTCATGATACCGCGCTAGCCTCTGGCGGCCGCCGGACGGAAAGGATCAATCGCACCTAAGCCATAGGTCGGAGAAGGTACCGAGATCGCAAACCGATCGGTCATACGTCCTTAACAGCTGCTTGTTCGCGGCATCATAGGGGAGCTGTTTGCCTATGAGGGTGATTATGACGCTTTCATCGTCTATTTCAAAGAACTGCTTCTTGACGACCGCATCGAGCGCCTTCTCAGGATAGATCACCGTCCTTGTCGCATCGTTATAGGCAGGCCTTTTGACCGATTCGTAAAATTTCTTGATGCTCGAAGGACCCTTGAAGTGGCCTGTGAAGGCCATCGGCCCCTCTATCGCCTGCGTCCCTGTCGAATTTACCAGTGCCGCGCCTTCCTGATAAGTTACCGCCATTTCCGTATAGAAGAGAGGTTTTGGGCCATACCACTTCTCCGAAGCAAGCAGCCCGATGGGCACAAGACTGTTCGACCATACGTATGCGGACTTGTATTCATCGCACTTCGAACCGTATACCTCCTTGTATTCCACCGTCTTTGCGCTGCCCACCGGCATCTTTCCGACAGGGAACCATTGGGTCATCACCCCGGTGAAGAACATGTTATTGCTTTCCATGAGGGATAACGGCTTTTGCACATGTATGGTCTTCGCGTTTGCATATATCTCGGCCGGGACATCGGCGGTGAAATAATTGGCGCCGAATGATGGATAGGTAATGTTGATTGAATAATTCGTATCAAGATCATGGAGATGCATTATTATGGCGCCTTTCGAGAAATACTCTGCCAGCCTCACGGTGTCGTTAGGCTTTATCCCATCGGTTTTTATGACGACTCCGCCGATAAGGAGAGGGGTCGCAGAATCGGCAGGCGAAGTCACCTTCACGACGGGCATGAACCTTTTGTACTTGCCGATGTATTCTACTCCTATCTGGTACCACCCGCCGAACTTTATCCCGTCCATTGCCAGCCCGTTAAGCAGGTATGCCGGGGAGGCGCCGTTCTTGGCCTGCTGCTCCGTGGCGACAACGTCGACGGCTATGCTCTTGTAGTTTCCTTTGAAGGTGAACCCCTGCTGCACGCTGTATATCGACGAGCATCCTGTGAAGTGCTTTGTCTTGCATCCGAATTCTGAATAAGGGGTTACACTGCCCAGGGGCATGGCGGTTAGGGCATCAACAGATGTGTTTATGGCGGAGATTGAAAGGGTCAATGCCACCGCCGCAGAGGCAAGGGCCATTTTCCGGGAATGAGAAGGCGCGTTCGAACCGTCATGGGGTTTTTTCGTCATCATGATACCGCCTGCACGACATAAGGCATACAATATATAGAAAGGGTGTATATTATCAGATATATATTAGGATATGTATGGCCGATACCGCCCCTTTTTAGAGAAACGTCATTGCATAAGCGCATGTCTGCCCCCTTCCCTCATTCTTCGTCCGCCACCCACCTGTCCAACGACAGCATTATCGAGGAAAGCTCCTTCCTCGAGAGGTTGCTTGCGGTTTTGCCTCCGAACGAAGCCGAATCATGGAATATGCCATACGATATCTCCGCCGCCTCCTTCTTGCCGGCCTTGCTGCCCAGGATGCTGTATCCGTAATTCCATATGGCGTCGCGGAATATGTTGTCCGCCTTTTTCCTATCGTACAGGAAGAGCCCCTGCAGCATGAGCTGCGCCATCCCGGCCCTCCCTTTCGGAAGAGGCTTCATGGAAATTTTCACGCAGAAGGAGGTGACCCTCGGGGGAGGGTTGAACTTTGATTTGTCCACCCTGAACAGGACGGAGATATTGAAAAAGGCAACGGCAAGGACAGAGACAAGGTTGAAGTACGGCGAGCCCGCCTGCGCAGTGAGCTCCATGGTGAACCGGTATGGCAGCGTCATCACTGCGACATCGAGGCCGGACCTCTTCTCCCTCGCGATCTTCAGGAATATCTGCTTGATTATGGAATAGGGAGGGTTGGAGACTATCTTGTTGAATTCCGGCAGCTTGGCCGAAAGTATGTCCCCCCCGACTATGGATATGGAGGGATTGGAGCCGAACCTCTCATATAGGGCCTTTGAATAGCGGGGGTCGTTCTCGAAAATTATGACCTTGCCGGAGCGCTTGGCTATCTCCTTCGTAAGCGCGCCCACCCCTCCGCCAATCTCGAGCACGACGTCGCTCTTGGCAAGCTGGGCCGCATCCACAAGCGCCGCGATGGCCCCCTCGTCCGCCATCAGATGTTGATCGCTCTCAGGGTTGGGGGACAGCTCCCCAGGCAACGTATCTTCCATAGAAATACACCGCAACCGGCAAACAGGCATATGCATAGGGCATGGCACATATAAAATAAAGATGTCATACCGTAGGGCATGCCGGCCCAGGCAGGTTAGGGGAGCCCTGGGAGAACTTATTAAAAATGCTATGCCGATAATGATGTGGTGGCATGGAGGACATAGTCTGGTATTTTGAGAAGATGTACAGGACGGAGAAGCTCCACTACCAGGTCTACAGCTATTTCGCCATGACGGAGAAGGAGAAGAGGACGAAGAAGCTGCTCGAGAAGTTCGCCGATATGGAAAAGGGCGCAGCCAAGTTCTGGATGAAGATGATGCTGAAAAACGGGTGGAGATACAGGAAGGTGGACCCTCCTATCCTGAGGAAGGGATGGATGCTTTTCCTTAGGAGGGTGTTTGGCACCGCCTTTGCGCTGAAGGCGTTCGAGTACAGCGAGGGGCAGGTCCAGAGCGAGATCGTGAAGATGCTCGGCAACAAGAAGGTACGCAGCAGCAGGAAAGAGGTGATGAAATTCCTAAAGGATGCCAACAGGATAGAGAACGAGATAGAGGACGAACTGCTTTCCCACGGCGCCGTGCTCAACAACATACGCGACATAGTGTTCGGCATGAATGACGGGCTTGTGGAAGTGCTTGCCGCAACGGTGGGGCTCGGCGCTGCGCTCCGTATCCCCTCGCTGATATTCGCGGCAGGGGGGATAGTTGCGATATCCGGCACGCTGTCCATGGCTGGGGGAGCATACATATCGACAAAATACGAGACGGAGCTGAGGGCTGGCAAAAACAGGGAGGAGGGCCACGCCGTGAAATCCGCATCCTATGTCGGGCTGTCATACATATTCGGCGCAATATTCCCGCTGCTGCCGTTCGCGCTCGGGATAGGCAGCTTTAAGGGGATAGTGCTGTCGGTGGCGGTCACCATGCTCGTCCTGTCATTCACGGCGGCGCTTGTCGCGGTCATGAGCGGCAAGAGCATATCCGGCAAGATAATAGAGACGACCGCGATATCGATAGGGGCGGCGGCTATAACAATAATGCTCGGGCTCTATGCAAGATATGCGCTGCACATAGTCATATAGCTCCGCCATGGGATGTCTGGGATGCCAGACGCGGCAGGGCCTTCATTGCCCCCATTCAACGATAATACGATTAAATAGGTTGCTGTGGCAATAGTAGTATTGCAGCAGTGCCGCGATTAGAGAGGTCTTGCAATCCGGGGAAGCTTTATTTTGATAGGTGTATTTATGAAGGATGAGAAGGAGGTTGCAAAGATTATCGAGCTCGTTAACAAGCAGTTGGATGCCGTGATAAGCGATACCAGCGTGCCAAGGAACGTTAGGAGCGCAGTGCAGGAGGCGAAGGGCGCCCTGAAGGGCGAGGGAGATTACGTCGTGAGGGTGTCGGGGGCGATATATGCCATCGACTCGATAAGCAATGACATAAACTTGCAGCCGCAGGCGCGCACGCTGATATGGAACCTGCTCAGCATGCTGGAATCCATAAAGGAGGACGAGCAATAGCTCGCCCTTTTTCTTTTTGTCTTCCCTTTTTTGGGATCTCGGTAGTACGGGGGGTTGCACGGAAGCGGAGAAAATAAGGGAACTGACGCTGAAACTTTCGCGGTCGCGGGTCCTCATAGCGGGAGACATAGACTTCGGGATGATGGAGGGAATAGACATAGACCTCCTCGTCGCGAAGGTGAAAGAGAGGGAGGATGGAAAGGCCGGAATGCAGATACTCGACAAAATGGCGCTCGAGGGGATAATGGAGGGCCTCAGGGCTGAAAAATCCCCGATGCCAATAGAGGTGGTGAGGCCGAGCGGCTTCAGGCCATTCGCCTCGGAGGTGGAGCCCTCATACGAGATAGGGAGGAGGGATACCGAGAAGACAGGGGGGACGGTGGCGGACTTCGTATCCCACTTCAACGACAGGCTGGAACGGCTGAGGCATATACTTGAGACCCATAGCATGGGCACGGGAGGTGCTGTGGCGAGCCTCGAGGTCGCTTCAAAGCTCACGTCGGGCAGGGAGATAGTCGTCACTGGGATAGTGCTGCAAAAAATAACGACAAAGAACGGGAACATAATGGCAGTGCTGGAGGACGAGACCGGCAGCGCCAAGGTGATGTTCATGAAGGGCAGCTCGCAGCAGGCGGCCTCCCTGTTCGCGAAGGCGTCAACCCTCGTGAACGACGAGGTGATAGCCGTCAAGGGGAAGATCTCCGGGCCCTTCATCATGGCGGGCGAGATAATATGGCCGGATATCCCGATAAGGGAACAGAAAAAGACAGAGGAGGACATAGCGATCGCCTTCATCTCCGACATACATGTCGGGAGCAAGTTCTTCATGGAAAAGAATTTCCTCCACATGATAAAATGGCTCAACGGGGCAAACGGCGGCGGGCACAACGGCCTTGCTGGGAAGATAAAGTACCTCGTAGTGGGCGGGGATGCGGTCGACGGGGTCGGGGTCTACCCGCAGCAGGAAAAGAGCCTCTCGATCCCGGACGTATACTCCCAGTACAAGGTCCTGCTCAACCTGATGGATTCCGTCCCTGACTACATAGAGGTATTCATAATACCCGGCAACCACGATGCGGTCCAGAGGGCGGAGCCGCAGCCGGCATTCGACGACGAGATCACGGGGGATTTCAAGAGGGACAACATCCATTTCCTGCCGAACCCCATCACCTTGAAGCTCCATAAGATAGACGTGCTGTCGTACCACGGCACGTCGCTGGATTCCGTCATAAGCGCGATACCTAACATGAGCTACGCGACCCCCGAGAAGGCGATGGTCGAGGTGCTCAAGAGAAGGCACCTCTCCCCAATATACGGGGGGAACGTGATAATGCCGAACAGGTACGACAAGCTGGTGATAGACAAGGCGCCGGACATCCTGCACATGGGCCACATACACAAGAACGGCATAGACGCCTACCACGGCACCACCATCATAAACAGCGGGACATGGCAGGCAAGGACGGACTTCCAGGTGAGGCAGGGGCACATACCCACCCCATGCATCATGCCGGTCATGGAGACGAAGAGGCGCATAGTAAGCAGCATAGACTTCAATACAGGATGAGGCAACATGGAGGACAAGGAATATTTCGATATCATGTCGGAGGGGTTCGAGAGGGCCTACAAGGTAGCCTCGCTGGCGAGGGAGAAGGGGAAGGACCCGGAGAGTTTTGTAGAGATAAAACCTGCGCCGGACCTTGCCTCGAGGGTCGAAGGGATACTTGGGGTTGCCGGGATAGCCGAGACGATAAAAGCGATGGCCGACGGGAAGGAAAGGCAGGAGCTTGCGTTCGAGATAGCCAGGGAGATATCGACCAACGAGAAGTTTGAGATGGACCAGGAGAGCAGGGTCACGCTGGCCGTGCGGGCAGGGCTCTCCATATTGACGGAAGGGGTCTTGGTGGCCCCCACAGAAGGGATACAGGGCGTGAAGATATTCAAGAATCCCGACGGGTCGGATTACATAGCCGTACAGTTCGCAGGGCCGATAAGGGGGGCCGGAGGGACGAGCGCTGCGCTTTCGGTCGCGCTCGCGGACTACTGCAGGAAGATACTCGAGATAGGCGCATACAAACCAACCCAGGGGGAGATCGAGAGGTACCTCGAGGAGATAATGATATACCACTCGAGGATAGCGAGGCTGCAGTACCTTCCCTCAGAGGAGCACATACGCCAGATAATAGGCAACTGCCCGATATGCATAGACGGCGTGCCAAGCGAGAGGGAGGAGATAGCGATACACAGGAACATAAAGAGGATAGCCTCGGGCGGAAAGGAGGAGATGCTGTCCAACAAGGTGCGCGGCGGCGTCGGGCTCGTCATATGCGAGGGGATAGCACAGAAGGCGAAGTCCGTGCTCAAATATACGAAGATCGTCGGGCTCGACTGGGGATGGCTCAACAACATAATAAAGGTGGACAAGGCCGTCTCGGCAGGGAAGGAGGACAAGGCAGATGCGGTATTCCTCCAGGAGCTCGCAGGGGGCAGGCCGATACTGGCGTATCCGGCCCATGCCGGGAGCTTCAGGCTGAGGTACGGGAGGTCTAGGATGACAGGGATAGCGGCCAAGGGGTTCAACCCGGCGACAATGATCTTGCTGGACGAATATATAGCGACAGGGACCCAGGTGAAGGTCGAGAAGCCCGGAAAGGGATGTATTGCGGTGCCGGTGGACACGATAGAGGGGCCATTCGTAAAGCTGAAGGGAGGAAGGGCTGTCAGGATAAGCACTGCGGACGAGGCCATGAAGGTCAAGGGAGAGATCGAAAAGATCATAGCCGTGGGGGACATGCTCGTGACGTACGGGGACTTCAAGAAGACGAACACCATAATCCAGCCCACGAGCTATGTGGAGGAATTCTGGGAGGAACAGCTGCGCGCTGCCGGCTTCCCGGGGAAGGCTCCGGAAAAACCAAGTTTCAAAGAGGCGTTCGGGCTGTCGGAGAAGTATAACGTCCCAATGCACCCGCGCTACATATACGAATACCAGGATCTCGATGCCGAAAGCATCGTCGCTTTCAGGGATGCGCTTTCCAGGGCGACCATATCAAGGGATGGCGAAGGGATATTCGGCATAAGGAGCGTGGCGATAGATAACAAAGATGATGTGGAAAGGATCAGGGGGGTCATCGAGAAGATGTGCCTGCCGCACATGGATACCGGCGCGGAGATATCGATACATGGCGATGATGCGCAAAGCATAGCGTCCACGTTTGGCGGTAGGGGAGAGCGCCAGGGAGCAGCAGTGGAAGGCGATGACCCTGTCGAGGTTGTGAATTCCACTGCGCCGTTCAAGGTTATGAAAAGGTCCACGGGGATAGGTGGCAGGATAGGGAGGCCTGAGAAGGCAAGGGAAAGGCTCATGAAGCCTGCCCCTCATGTGCTCTTCCCGATAGGCGAATACGGGGGGAAGGAGAGGAACATAGCGAAAGCCTATTCCGCTAGCGCGCGCTCTTTCGGAAATCCGATGATAGACGTCGATTTCGCGCGGTTCAGGTGCAGCAAGGGGGGAGAGACCTTAGAAGCGATATACTGCAAGGAGCATGGATGCAGGGCTAAGGTTGAAAAGGTATGCAGCATATGCGGCAAGGTCTCGCATGAAAGGAAGTGCGGAAGCTGCGGGGGCGAGGCGAGAGGATACCAGCAGAGGGGGGTCGGGATAGTGAAGGCGATGGACAGCGCGATGAAGGCGCTCGGGATAAGCGCGCCCCCGAAGATAATGAAGGGGATGAAGACCCTGTCGAGCAGGGACAAGATGCCCGAACCGCTTGAGAAAGGCATACTGAGGAGCATGAACGGCGTATACATATTCAAGGACGGGACATGCCGGTTCGACACCACCGATGCGCCGATGACGCACTTCTACCCCAAGGAAGCGATGATAAGCGTAGAGAAGGCCAGAGAGCTCGGATACCTGAAGGACTACAAGGGGAATGAGCTTACGGATGGCGGACAGCTTGTAGAGATGAGGCACCAGGACATCATCTTGAACGTGCGGGGCGGCGAATACCTGCTCAAGGTCTCCAAATTCATGGACCAGCTGCTTACCAAGTTCTACGGACTGGAGGCGTTTTACAACGCGGAGACCATACAGGACCTTGTAGGGCACTATGTGATAACGCTGTCGCCCCACACGTCGTCAGGGGTGTTGGGCAGGATAATAGGCTTCACGAATGCGAGCGTGGAGTTCTCGCACCCGTACACGATAGCCGCGAGGAGGAGGAATTGCGACGGGGATGAGGACACCACCATACTGCTGCTCGACACGCTCGTGAACTTTTCGAGGAGATATCTGCCGACGACGATAGGGGGGACCATGGACGCGCCCATTGTAATGACGGTCCATGTGATGCCCAAGGAGATAGACGACGAAGCGCACGCGATGGAGGTCGTCGAGAGGTACGGGCTCGAGTTCTATGAGAAGAGCCTCGACTACCTTCCCCCGTCGGAGTTCAAGGTGGAACTGGTGGGCAGTAGGCTCGACAGCGGGAACGCATACAGCAACCTGCACTTTACCCACGGAAGCGGGATGACTGCGGTCGACGATTCCCCGAAAAAGAGCATGTACACAAGGCTGAAGACGATGAGCGAGAAGGTCGACTCCCAGTTCGGGCTCATGGACAAGCTGGAGAGCATAGACAAGAAGGATACAGCGAAGAGGCTGATATTGAGCCATTTCATACCCGACCTCATGGGGAACCTGCACTCGTTCTCCAAGCAGACGTTCAGGTGCGTGGCGTGCAATGCGAAGTACAGGAGAGTCCCCCTGGCAGGCAAGTGCACCAAATGCAACGGAAAGCTGGTGCTCACAATATCGAGAGGGGGGATAGAAAAATACATGGAGATGGCGATAACGCTCGCGGAGAGGTACGACCTCGACGCCTATACCAAGCAGAGCCTCAGGCTGATAAAGAGGGAGATAGAGACCGTGTTCGGCAAGTCTGAGGAAGAGAAGACGCAGCAGATAAACCTGTCGAAGTTCATGTAGCTAGCGGCTCCTCACGACCGTGCCGCTGTGCGCCTTTCCCTCGACGGCATTTTTGATGTCTTCCAGCTCCTCGCCGACGAAATGTATGGTCATCGAGGAACGCTGCGCGATCCTGCAGGCGATCGCATCGAATATGAAGTTCGACCGGGCCACCCTCTCGTCCTTCGCTAAAGCGTATCTTAGGAGATCGGCATGGCTTATCCTCGGCGCTATCCTCTTTGTCGAACCGTCCCCGTTTTCATATATCCCTCCGCTCCGGCTTATGTTTATTATGCTCTCCGCCTCGCATGCCTCCGCGGCCAGCGCAGCCACGGCATCGGTCGTTATGCCGGGGAGTATCCCGCCGGCCACGACGACCCTGTCCGTATTGAGCCACCTCTTTATCTCCTCAAGGTTGACCGCTATCTTCGTTATGTTGAACATCGACGAGACCATAGAGGCGTTGAGCCTCGATGCCGCTATCCCGACCTCGTCCTTTATGTAGTTGGACTCCGTGAAAGCCCCGGCCGCATTGACATACATCTTGCTTATGTACCCTCCGCCAGTGACTATTGCAAACCTCCGTGATGGGTCGCTGGAAAGTATTATTTCGGAAAACCCTTTCAGGAAATCCATGTTTACCCCTTCCTCCTTCGCTATGATGCTGCCTCCGAGAGATATCATGATTGGGCCCATGTAAACACCGGATTAACATTTGGCAAGAGATTATGTATTTCTTTTGATTGTGCAAAAAGACAATATCAGAAGATAGGGATATCATCGACTACTGGATTTGCCGCCCCGGCTACCTCTTAACGGAATATATCATTCCGAGAATCATGGAGCTATCCCTAGATAATGAATTATGGACCATATACGGAATGGAATGTTCCACCTTAAACCCTGCACCTATTAATTTTTTCTCTATGTTTTTGTAACCGTAATGGTATTCCAATATTATTTGGTTGAATGCGCCCAGATCCCCGTTGGTGGCATCCAGTATCACGGGGTATTCGCACCCTTCGCAATCGATCTTTAAAACTGCATTTTTGAGTTTGTACCTTTTTATGATCTCTTTGAGAGGACTTACCTTTATTTTAACTCCATTGTTGGAACCTCTAAGGTCCGACCCGCCGTAATTTTTAAATTCTTCAGGGATATTGACCGTTGCCTTCTTCCCGCACCCTTCATTCAGCAGGGTTATTTTTTCCGCGAGATCGCTCTGCTTGATATTCCGTTTGGCGATGTTGTAGGAATAGGGATATGGTTCGAACGCATATACATGTTTGGCGCCCTTGAGCGCGAAATACATTGCCGTGTCCCCAACGTTCGCCCCAATATCCACCACGTCTCTATCCTTGACATTCAGCCTGGAGTATTGCTCATCTATGAAAGTCTCGATTATCATCCCTGCAGAATTAGCTCTTTGTTGCGCCGAATCACAATAGAACATTATTTTCTTGCCGTGCCATAAAAATCTGATATTGTTTTTCTTGACGGTAAAAAGGAGTTTTGAATTATGTTTTCTGGACATATATTCAAGATAAAGCTTGCTGCCATAGAAGTTATTATAGTCTTCAAGACTTGTTATGCGCACGCTCTCCCCTGTCCTAAGCTCCATTGTCAACTTCGGTTTCAGGCCAAACCGGAACAGCACGACATCATACCAATTACGGAATAACCTGAATGTCGACAGGAGATCCCGAACCCTAGAGCCCCGCCCGCGTACCGCCACCACATATTCCAAAAAAGATACGTTCCTTGCCATCCGATTACCTTTATCCCAGATCTATCATGTCCCCGACAGCAGGGGCATGCGCCTCGAACCCCTCCCCCCTGAGCCTTTCGGCGAAGGCGGTAGAGCTCTCCGCGCTGCCGTGCACGCATACCA
>JAKARM010000033.1 GCA_021822165.1 Microcaldota archaeon
CATATATATCTGAAAATAGACAGATTCTGTATTAGGGTCTTGGTGGTGTCATGGTTTTCCGAGAAAAAAAGCTCCTAGTCGAGCTCGAAAAGCAGGAGGGAGAGGTTAAAAACATGCTTGGCGAGGGAAAGGTTCTCGAGGCGTTCGGGATGGCGCTCAATAATCTTTCGATTGCTGAAAAGGCAAACGCCAAAGATCTCTCGTCCAAGTACGGAGAATTGCTTTTAGGGATTGGTGAATTGACGGTACGCGAGCTGGAAAGCAACAAAAGCGTAGCAAATGCATTTCTCACAGCCGGAATTATGTATGGCGTCTCGAAAAGATATGGAGATTCGGGAGATTCAAAGAAGTACATAGATAAAATAATTAGGGATATGTCGGAACGCATGCTGGAAGAAGCTGCAGAGAACAGGGTTGTTGTATCCTTCAAGGGAGCAAGAGAGATAAGAGATAAGATCAAAACAAATTATGAAAGCGAGGAAGAAAGCAGGGCATGGGACAGCATATTGATGGAGCCGTCAGAGCTGATGGCCGAAGTGGCATTAGAGAATCTCAAACATGCGTCGATCGAAGGCGATGCAAGCGGAAAGGATGCCGCCGTGACATCCTTAGCAATCGCATTTAGGGATGTGGAAACGTTAAATTCCTTTGTGAAAAAACATGACAGATACGACGTATTCCATTCCCTCGATGCGGCGTTGGACAAAGCCGAAGAGCTAAATGCGAAGGACGATATAAACAACCTTTCACTTTACATTGTAAACTTTGCAGACAAGGGGATGGACGATGTCCTAAAAAGGACAACAATGGCGAGAGGATTTGTTGACGTGAAAAGGGTTTACGAAATCGCAGACAAATACCTGGATCATTTTTCCGCTGCAAAGTGGGCAAACTCGCTTTTCGAAATATTCAAGACACAGTATCCAAACGCGCAGGATTGTACAGGGTTGGATTGTTTTTTGATGGCAAAGGGAACTTATGATGCTGCGGTCAATTATTGTACTCCAGATAAGGTAGGGGAGGTAGGGGATGCGATAGTAACGGCAATAGACAGCGCTTTCGCAGAGGCTACTGAATTGAAAAGAGAAAGTACAGTTATGCTTGTCGCATACTATGCATTTGATATCATGAGAAAGAAAAACAAGGTAGAGGATGCAAGAAAATGGGCAATCAAGATAGAGGAACTAAGCGAAAACGGCATTATGGAATCCATAACCGCTGAAAACAAGGAGGTTGTGGAGAATATCATAGCCATGGCAAAATGCTTTCTGGAGGCCCATGGGGGCAGCGATCTTATGAGAAAGTAGCCGGGTCAAAGAGATAAAACAAAGAAGATCACAAAAATTAAAATAGGTTTGGAGATATGCAAAAAAGAATAACTACCCCAAAATCAGATCCCTGCCGTGAAATATTTTCTGAAAAAACATTCCCATCTGATAGCGTGGATAGGATCAACGCCCTCAACAAGGTTGCCGGCATTGTCAATTGGGAAATCGAAAGGGTTACCGGATTGAAACTCCTGAAAGAATATACCGTATTGGGCTATACGGAAGATAATGGCGGGTTAGACATAGCCAGGCAGGGCGGGGATACCAAAACAAAGGTGGGGATATATAATAAGAAAACAGGAAATATCCACCTTAACACAGGCATTTTGAAAGATATGGACTATCTCTTGTTATGCTACGGCCACGAAGCGATGCATGCATTTATGGCATCTGTCGACATGAACCTGCCCCTTTTCATAAAGGAGGGAATATCAGAAATGGGTGGGGCTTACGTGTTAAACTTCTTAAAAGGAGGGGACACTTCGAACAGAGGGGTTGCACAGACGATGCTCGATAGATCCATGGCGAGGATAGATAATTTAACAAGAAAGACAGATGACAACCATTCAGAATTAAATCCAATGTTGGCCGTAAATGAGCTGGTACTGCCGTACATAGATTCGCCGATAGCAATAGCGTCGATACTGATAAAGCACGAAGGGGAAGGGATTGAAAAGGTATTGAAGGCGATCATAGAGGGTTGGAGGGCGATGGACGAGACAGCAGAAATAAACTGCAAATCGCGCCTGCAGCACTTTTACAGGGACAATGTGCTTTATGAGTCATACAGCAATGCCAATTCCACACTTAAGAGGATTGGGAAAAACCTTAGGCCCGACATTCCGGAATGGGCTATGCCTGATATAATGGAAGCCACTATCAGGATAAAGGAGGGGGTCAAACTTGCAGAGGGGGCACACATAAATGGCTTTTACCTTTCTTCAGCATCCATACTGGCGTCATCAAGGATATTGGCAGAGAGATGCGGCTATGTCCAAAACAGCAAAGATATAGCATATCTGGAAATATTCGACATGGCATTCGCAGCAAGGAAATTAAGGGTGCATGGGGAGGAAGCAGGCGTCTACGTTGAAAGGGCATTGAGAGTGGCAAGGCATTATTCGGAGCCGAAAAGGAGAACCTCCCCGTTGGCAAACGCAGCGATAACTTGTTATTCAAACGCAGCGGCAGCCAAGCTCTTTCATGATAATCCGAGGGATGCCGCGAACCTGCTTTCCTGCGGAATTAGGATAGCGGAAACAGAAGGATTCGAGAGGGAAGCGGCTGCACTCACCAAAGAGAGGGAAAGGATTTATCCCCTTAAAAACTATGAGGGATTAATCAGAAGATGACCCCGAGTATGGACAAGCAGAGAGACTATCAAAATCCTCGACATCTATTCAAAGTCATTTGATCTTAAGGTCCACTATCTGCCCGGCAATAAGCTGTTTCGCTTGTTGAAGGGAAATAGTTCCGTTCGTAACCAATATATCCATTGTATAATTGCCGTCATACGCCACGATATCGGATTCATTTATGAATGCAGCGGAACTATAATAGAAATAGTGTGCCCCTCCGATGGTTCCGTTCAGGACTCCGGTTTGATTGCTAAATGCATAGATGGAGGATGTTGCGGCGCTCTGGTTTGAATACTCTGTCCAAAAGGCACTGAGTGTCAGCCCGTTTTCGGTAAATATAGATGCACCTGTCCCGATTATCCCTGCGGGGGATAACTTGGCGCCATTGATGGTCGTTACAGTGGGAGATGTTATTTTCCCTCCCGTGCTTGAATTTTCCTGCCATGATCCGCCTGTAACATTATCAACCTGCGATAAAGTAAGGGTCTGGGTGGCTGATGATCCGGAGGAGGTTTGTGATGTGGTAGAGGATGTCGGGGTTGAGGCTGAAACAGCAGGGGTAGGCGAAGAGGACCCTGCGCCATTCGCCTCTGTAGAGCTTGTAGTGGGGAGGGAGTGCGAAGCGAGGATATCGCTCGTGGCCGCCCATAATCCCAACAGGACTAGAATAACAACCGCTATGGCGACAGTATGTTTTTTCGTTATCATACGACCACTTTATCATGCAGGGATGGAAGAATTCAATACTGAAAACTGACCTGAAAGGAGCTCTTTTGCCTGCGATATGGAGAATGTGCCGTTATGCAGGAATATCAATGCCATGTATTCGCCCTGCTGTCCCGCTACCACACTGTCCGCGCTAATAGTATTTGAACCTGCAACCGGCAGGTTTGCGATATATATATAAGTGGTCGCGCCAAAGGAGCCAGCCGTCGTATTTGGTATGGTATTCGCCTTGCTTATGTTGGTGAACAGCTGCGATGCATAGCTCGCCGAGGGATATCTTATCCACATTATCTGCAGGAGTTCATTAGAATCTGTGAAGTTCTCGACCGCAGTGGCATTTACAAGCACAGGCTTATTTGAGAGCCCAGGAGCAAAGCTGAAGTTTGCCCCGAGCCTTTGGCCCTGGGTCCAATTACCTCCTAATGCACCCTGAATCTGACTGCCGCTTATCAGGTATTTTGTATATATCGAATTCGCGCTAAGTTGTGGAAACTGGCTTGTTTGCGCAGAGGAATTGGCAGTTGTTGGCGTGGCGCTTACGTTGGAAGGGGCAGGGACTTTTATAGTATGTGTCGCACTGCCATTAAGCACAAATGCCACGATAACGATGGCGGCTAAGATTACCATCCCAATAATGCCGTATAGTATCTTGGAATCGTCAGATTTGTCAGGTTTTTTAGAAGCCATTCAGATCACGTATAAGGTAAAGTTATATCCGATCTTTTAAATATGTTGCTGTGTCTTGGCGATTACACCATACCCAACTAGGAAGTATAATAGTTACTTTATCTGTGATGTTAATGTCTGGAAAGGTGCGGATTCATTCATTGCCCTTTATTACGTTTAGAAGATATTGCACCCTTTTCTTGGGCGTATGATATTCCAAAAACCTCTCCTGCCCTTTTCTTGCTATCTCCATCCATTCGTCAGAATTTACCACATATTTTAGAAACTTGTATTTCAACTCGTTGAA
>JAKARM010000003.1 GCA_021822165.1 Microcaldota archaeon
AGGACAGGAAGGCTGACGAAGCGTCAGCATTCGTTTAATATTGTTATGTTTTGGGAATATGAATCGGCTGTCTGGCCAGGAGGGACGCCCACGCCAAAATATATGTTGTTGGAACTTGATGGCGGCAAGTATATCTCAGTATTCGAGGAAACCGGAAGAAGCTGGTTGCCTATCAGGGAACCAGATGTTGAAGGATTCCATAATGTGTTGGCCACATAGAAAGTGTTCGAGGAGGAGGTGCCAATCCAGTTTCCGCCGTACGCATACATATAGCCCCCGGCGGATCCCCCATTAGAATCGATTATCTCGTTGGATGTTGGCATGTCCGCATTCGGGTTTATATTGCCGAAATCTATCGAATTTGTGCTTAATGATATGGTGCATGATGGCTGCGTGAATGTGATAGCCGTAGTATTGCCTGCGACGACGGAGCCGCTTGCAGGGCTAGGGACATAGACGCTGCCGCTTACCACTTGGTTTGCGACAGTGAAGGCATAGGATCCAGGCACGTTTAAAAACAGCACAGTGTTTGTAGAGCTGCTGTTCAATACGGAATTATAAATGACATTCCATGTTGTCGAGGCTGGCAATCCGGTCTCTGTAAACAGGCTTGCAGGGATGATCGTGATAGGAGGAGTTGTCCACGAATAGGTCAACACGTTTCCATTCCCCCCTGCACCACCTGCGCCGCCATTACGTTTGTTTACCGTTGTACCGACCCCCCCTGCACCACCTGCACCGCCTGCAAAATTATAAGTTCCGGAGGTATAGCCGCCAGGCCCGTAAGCGAGAAGGATGATTCCGCCGCCGCCTCCCCCTCCCCCGCCGCCGCCACGTTTGCCAGTAACCCCGGCAGCACCGGCGCCGCCTGATGCGACTATATTGCCGGCTATGATTTCATTCGCCTGTATATATATCCCGAACGAGCTTGCCCCGCCATTACCCCCAGAGTATGTAGGATATCCAGCCCCACCGCCACCGCCAGAAGCGGCGGCGATATAGTTTTGGAAACCGCCCGTATACCATGTAATGATATTGGCGTTATCCAAAACCGCAGGGGATGAAGGAGTGCTGCCAGAGGAACCTGGATCACCCGGGGCTTTACTTACATCAAGACCGCCTGCACCTCCTGCAACCAAGGTATTACCACCAGGACCACCAGGAGCACCATTATTACCGGCTCCAGCACTGCCACCACCACCCCCTCCGCCGCCGGAACCCCCGTAAGAAGAAGGATTATTCGCACCGACTGCCCCGGAGATGGTATTGACAGTGCTCCCGGCACCGCCTGCCAGATAATCCCCTGCCTGCAACAGCCCGTCATTCGTAATGGTATTGATACAGAGGATGTTGAAACCGTTGGTTGTCAGCGCAACCCCCGAGTCGACTGTGAGATTCCCGCAGACCACATCGCTGCCCAGCTGCGTGTTTGCGGAATAGACCAGGTTGTTGTAGTTCGGGGAGACATAGACAACCGGGTCCAGGCTTGAATAGTTGGCATTGCCCGAAGTGTCGAACGTGATTTTTATCATTTCATTTACAGGAATGCTACTGGGATTAAAAGTCTTTGAAATGCCCTGTGCATTTATGGAGCCGCTCCCGATGCTACTTGGCAATATATTGTAGGCAAGATTGGTGATATCTACACTGTAGGTAAAATCGGCGATATTGTTAGGGAGGAGGGCACTGCTTATCCCTATCGGCAGGCTGTACGCCCCGTTTTTTATGTCGTTACGGGGGACCTGCACGAACACGTCTCCGTACTGCGGGTCGGTATAGGTTTTGCCATATACTGTTATCGATAAGTTAGGGATTGCCTTTACCACATGCACATGATATAGGGAATAGGTACTGCCGTTGAATAAAACGTAATAGCGGTTCGTATTGGCAGGGACGTTGACGCCGTTGCTTTCGATAATGCCGTAAGGCACGTTTTCCGAGATGTTGATTGTGACGCGGTGGAGAACCGGCGTGACATTGAAAAATGGTTCTGTGTTTAATTGGCTGTTGTTTAAAAAGGAGGAGTTGGTTAGTATGATTGACAAATTAGGCTCATTTGTAGTAGGTACCGTTGGGTAGGGCGAAGGAGAAGGGATGTTAGCCGTTGCGAAATTCGCCGTTATTACGACATTGCCGCTTATATTTACAAAGGTATTGGCGGCGGTAGCATTTGAAAATATCGCGTTGGCGCCTTCTGCAGTCCAGTTTGAGAAAACGAAACCCGGCCCGACGACGGCATTAACAGGATAATCGCCGTTTGGAATCGTGTTCGATGCCCCGTTAGGATACGAGGTGCCGTTCAGAAACACGCCGCCTTCTGCGCCGTTATGGGCGAAAACCACATTGCTTACCGCATCATATTCCCCTGTGAGGATCCCGTTCCCCGTTATGGTCGCTATCGCATTGGGCAAGGAAGGGGAAGAGAGGGATATATTGGTGGTTGCCGTCCATCCGGCGAAGGCGAAACCCGGTACGGCCGTCGCGTTTACAGAATAGTTTGCCTCCGCGGCCAATAACGTGTTGCTTACAAATAGCGTGTTGCTTGCATATGATATGCCGTTGAACGTCAATACGTTCGCCGTTATTTGAGTATTGGCATTCAGGACATTGGCATACAAGGTAACGCTGTATGCGGCGGGATTCGCTACGGGGAATAGCGCTATCGACAACATCGCCCATGCCACGAACTGCGTTATCCTATCCATACCAACCACGAAAGATCGAAACGCGACATTGTTGTCCCATGTTTAACGCACCAGCAATTCCCTGATAAAACGCAACACCCCGCGCCTCCTGGTCGCATGCATTTTGGGTGGGGGGGCAATGGAGGGAATCATCTGGATTACAGACTTCGAGAACTTGCTCCTTTTGTTCAGCAATAGGGCGGGGATATGCTCCGCTATACTGATAGGCACGATCTCGTCTTCAGGGATGAAACCTGCCGCTTTCCCAGGAAACATCCTCTTGATCTCACCGGGATGTATTTCATAGCCCCTGTCGCGGACCCTGTTGACCACGATGAAGTTCTTCACACCTGCCTTATCGTAATCCAATGACATGCGCATGGCGCTCACGCAGCTGGGCATGTCCGGAGTGGTGATTATGATCACTTCGTCAAAATAGGTCACGATGCCCATATTGTAGTACCCCGGCTGGGTGTCCACTATTATGAAGTCGTAGGGCATCTTGCGCATTGAAGAGATCATGCGGTAAGCCTCCTCTTTTGTCACTACGAAGGGCTTTGCGCCTATTACCCCATTTACGACATGGACTCCGGATGGCGCATGGACGGAAATCACCTCGTTGAAGGAGGCTTTCGACTGTGCGACGTTTTTGAACCCGCTGGCCGATTTCGTCATGCCTAGGTGAAAGCCGATGGAAGGGTTTGTAGAATCCGCATCTATGAGCAGGACATCGTGCCCGGCGGACTGCAGGGCAAGCGCAAGGTTTACCGCGAATGTGGTCTTGCCCACGCCACCCTTTTGGGAGGATATCCGTATTATGCAGGGAGCCATCTACTCGCCACGCCGCATGTGCTCCTCGGATTCTCGGAATTCATGCAATACCCTTTTGTTATGCTTAGCTCTAGAAAGGTTCTTGATTATTACTGCCGCGAATGCGATTGCGATTATTGCGATAAGAAGCGCTTCCACATAGCGCTGCGCTGTTCCGGACAAGGTGATGTTCTGCCGGGGCGCCGTCTTGTTTTGGGATACTGCAGTGGAAGGAGGGGGAGATACCGGAGGGAGGGGCAAGACGATCATCGGGATGGAATAGGTATCGTTAATTCCGATTCCGTGAACTTTGAGGAACAACATGTATGTCCCGCTCGTACGCACGCCGGAGATGTTGAATTCCGGATTCATTCCCATGTTCGGATAGCTATGGAAACTCTCCGACGGGTATTCGACAGGCACACTGGAGGGGGCGAGGAGCGTGAATGTGATGTTTTCAGGGTTGGGCCCGACATACATTGCTATTACGGATATCGTACCCGACCTGTTCACATATAAGGTAGGGGCATCGACGTCTATTATATTCAGGGTGCTTTGCGAGGCTTGTGATGGTTTTGCGAAGGTCATCGCTGATGATTGAAGATAGTTCGGAATCGCTATATTTGATATTGTATAGTAGACAAGATAGGTCTTGGCTGGAGGTATATCGGGGATATCCCATTGCAAGAGGTAATTCTTCTCGGAAACGGTTATGTTCCCTTTCGACCCGGACAGGGTTATATCGCTGCTGTTTTTTACCGTCATAAGAGGCAAAAGGAGAGAGACGGTTGAATTGAAGATGGGGGAGTTATAGGGATTTACTACCTTAATCTGACCAGACGCCGATTTGGACCTGTTCAGAAGCACCACATTATTGAACAACATAGGGTAAGGCCTGGATTCGTTCCTGATAGATATCTCGAAGGGGATGCGCCCTGTTGAGGGTATGGAACCCGGAGACACATATGTGATATTCAGGGGAATTACATAGTCGCCCTCTTCGACCGTGCTGCCGGCCGATGCGAGGATGTCCTCCTGAACCCCTTGATGGCCCAAGAGGTACAGGTTTGGAGATAATGAGGAAAGGGTGATATTATCGATTGCATAATTGCTCATGTTGACCCACATAGGGGCATCGCCGTTGTTGTAGAGCGCCAGAGGCAGGATATCGGACGAGCCATTCGCCATCGTGGAGAGGAGGGGGAAAACCGTGATCGAGATGTTCCCGATAGGGGTGGAGGGCAAGATGACGTGCACATGCGTATTCGGCGGAGGGGGTAATTGAGGTTGGGATACCGTATAGGGGACCGAGAAATTAGGGGAGGATATAGGAGCGGATATGTAAAGGTAATTGCCTGAACGATAGGTGCTGTTATAAATGACATTGCCGTTTATCGTGTAGC
This sequence comes from Microcaldota archaeon, assembly GCA_021822165.1. Classification (GTDB taxonomy): domain Archaea; phylum Micrarchaeota; class Micrarchaeia; order Micrarchaeales; family Micrarchaeaceae; genus JAKARM01. The sequence continues at coordinate 4,898 of JAKARM010000003.1, forward strand.
TTCCGGTGGTTGGGGCGATCCCTGGCAGTGTAAGATAAATGCTTTCGTTGGATGCCGGCAATATCGGAGATAAGGCATATGAAAAATTCGCGACAGGGCCAGATGGGCCGGATACGTACAGGCGGAGGATTGTGTCGTTTGAGGAGAGGCTGCCGTTGTTCGACACTACGAGTGAAAGGGAGATGTGCGAGCCGGCGAGGATAGGCTCCTGTACGAAGCTCGAGGATATAGAGAGGTTTGCATCGGTCATTATCTGGGTCTCCGCCACGGTATGGTTTCTGAAACCGGAATCCCGGAAGGACGCATTCAGGTAATATACCCCAGGGGCAAGTCCGGAGGTGTTGAACGCGACGTCGTTGCTCGCAGCGACCTGGTTGCTGGTGTATAATATGTTCCCGGAGATGTTGGATAGGCTTACTGCCCCGAAAAGATTAGGGATGTTGCAATTGATACCGGATACGGAGTAATTCGCATATGCACGCTGGGGGCGGATATAGAGAGGAGAGGTGTTGAGGCCCACCTTGAAAGGGCAGGTGACAGTTATCGATGCCGAGACGTTCGAACTTGCAGAATTGGAGAAAACAACAGCAGGGAACAAAACGACCAGGCAGAAAATCGATAAGTATATTGGTAAATTTTTGTCCTTGTACACCAACCCACCACTAAACTCCATGAATTGATATGTTGCGCTTTAGTTAAATATCTTTATATCCCCCTGTCGGAAACCCCCGCAGACCGACGGGTATTGGAAGTGGCTGTTTCCGGATCCGAACGGCATAGATATGCGCATGCCAAGGGGAAGCCGGCAGCCCTGGCGGGAGGATTGCAAACCGAAACTCCCGGAAAACCGCCATAACCATAAAGGGGCCGGCCCGGGGAAATCGCAAGGGAGAGTGCGGCGGTATGTTTATTTTCCGGAAAACCGCCACAGGCTATGCCGGGAAGGAAACACTAATAACGTTAGGGGAAAAAGAGAGCTGTGGAATATCCAGGGAATGGGGGCATGAGCAGAAAACGGGGCGAGGGTGAAAGGGGAAGGGATGGGCGGCAAGCCCTAAGGGAACCGAAGCCCGGAAGAATTGGGCAGGGAAACAGGTACCGGAAATTCCAATCAGGGGGATTGCAGGGGTTAACCGTATACAATCCGGCGGAAGCCCCGAAACGCGGGAAAGTGGGGATCCTTGCGGAAACAAGCTACTCCAGATACACCATCCTTTTCGGAAAGCGCCTCATACAGGGGACTGCAAAGACTGGCGAGCAGAAATCCGCGTTGAACCAGCTTGCAGTCGGCGACAATGTTCTGTTTGAATTATCGGGACGGGATCCAACCGTATTAGGCATCGTGGCGCGCCGGTCCAGGCTGGCTAGGCTGCGCGCAAGCGATCCAGGGGCCGCCATGCCGGGAGCGAGGGAGCACGTCATTGCGGCGAATATAGACATTGCGGTGATCGTCGCCTCCGTGAGCAGGCCGGCTTTCAGGCCAGGGCTGGTCGACAGGTACATGGTGATATGCCAGTACGGAAACGTGAAGCCGCTGTTATGCATGACCAAAATGGATTTGGCGCCCCTCCCCGACCTATCGGCGTACAGGGATACGGACCTTCCTATCGTTGCGGTCTCGAACAAGACCGGCGAAGGCATCGATGGGCTCCTCTCCCTCCTAAAGGGAAAATGCTGCGTCTTTGTAGGCCATAGCGGGGTTGGAAAGTCTTCCCTGATAAATAGCATAATAGGGAACCGAGACATCGAGGTCGGGAATGTTGGGGCAAAGACAGGGAGGGGGAAACATACGACATCCACCACCTCCCTTCACGTCATAGGCGGGTCGACGTTCCTCATCGACACTCCAGGGATCCGTTCGCTCGGGCTCTGGAACATAGATGCCGGTTCCCTGCGCCTCTATTTTCCGGAATTCCAGGGATTTGCCGGTGGCTGCGAGTTTAAGGACTGCAGCCATTCGCACGAACCTAAATGCGCAGTCAAGGAGGCGGTCAGGAGGGGAGAGATAACGGAAGGGAGGTATGATGCCTATATCCGCTTATTAACGAAGAGGTAAAATCGTCACTGCAGAGCTTTAGAAATACTGGCAAAACAAAAGGCACGCTGCGCACAACGAAGCACGACTATAAAGAATTTGAGAAATACCTGAATACGTCAATATTTTACATTATTCCAATACACCAGCCATATTGAAACAGGTATATCTGCCACTTCCCAAAAAAGCCAATATTTAATATCTTATAATCTCCAGAATTGATTATGGAAATCAAGTTCTCCAAAAATGCCATAATTCTCGACCAGAAGGAACTTACCGCCCTGGACAAATTAGTAATCAAATTCACCAAGGCAATGGGCGATGTTGATTACGTAATAGTAAGTGGATACATAGCGATATTTTTTGGCAGGATAAGAGGCACTGAAGACATTGATATACTACTAAATAAAATGGACATAAAGGAAATCGGAGAATTACATGGAAGACTTCTCAAAAACAATTTTTATCCCGTAAACAACGTAGAAGATGCCAAAGATGCGTACGAGCTCCTTTCTGGGGGATCATCCTTAAGATACGCCGAAAATGGGACATGGGCGCCTAACTTCGAATTGAAGTTCGTTAAAAAGCCTCTCGACAGGCATACAATAGATAACAAAATGGAAGTTACATTCGATACTAAATATTCTATGTACATATCCCCTATAGAATTACAGGTTGCATTCAAGCTGTGGTTAGGTAGCGATAAGGATTACGAAGATGCCCGGTACCTTTATAATATTTTTAGAGGATATATGGATATCAAAAAATTAAGCGGATTCATAACAGAACTCCATGTAAAGAAAGGGGTTGTTGACAGGATACTTGGCGGATTAGATGAAACGAAATAGCCTCCTTACAGGGCTGAAAGAGGCAAAGGAGCTTAATCTAAGGAACAACTTGGAGTACATAGATGCATATTCCAAGTATGTAATGAACACAGGCAACAGGACATGGAGCAGAGGGCAGAAAAGATTCTTGGATATCCTATACAGTAGAAAAAGGAGGCGGTTCTCGAAGAGCTGAGAACCGGTAGGGATCCTTTGCGGGATACGGTGATTAAATGACGCAGGGGGTCCCCGATCGTTTACTGGCGGGGGATGCCACAAAACTCCGCAGTGAATTTGCATCATCCCGGGCGTCAGCCACGCCCCGGAAGGAAGAACATGGCACCATGTCAGGCCTCGGTCGCCATCGTGGGGCCGTTCGACGCCTTGTCCCTGTCGAGCTGGTAGACCTTAGCTGATACGATCTGCTTCATGCTCTCGTCGTGGGTTATGATGAATATCTGCTCCACTATCTTGGGCAGGGAATCGCCGAGCATGGCGATCATCTTGGATATGCCGTTGCTGTCGAGGTTGTGCGTCGGCTCGTCCAGTATCAGCCACTTCAGGTTCGGCACCACGACCATGGCGAGGGCTATCCTCATGGTAAGGGAGGCTATGCTCCTCTCGCCTCCGCTCGCCACTGAGTCCACGGAGACCCATTCCTCCCCGCCGTCGAGCGAGGTGTTCGCCTCGAGCAGGTAGTCGTCCTTCCTGGCGGTGAGCTTCAGGTTCGAGTAGTCCTCATAGGGGTAGAGCTCGCCCCAGAGGGCATACATGAGCCCGTTTATCGAGGATACAAGCCTGTTCCTGAGGGCGGCCTGCGTATCGGCCAATGCGCCCTTGAACTTGTTCATGTTGCTGAGCTGGTCCCTGCGCCGCTCTATCGCCCTCTTGATCGCGGCAAGCTTCTGCGCCTCCTTCTCCTTGTCGGCCAGCTGCTTCGCAAGGCTGGAGGCATACCTGTCCATAGAGGAAATTTTCGAGGACAGTTCGGCGAGGGCGGCGCTCTCGCTTCTCAGCAGCTCCTGCTTTTCGTAGAGGGTTTTCTCGTCGACAGGGAGGGCGGCAAGCTCCGCGCCCTTCCTGGCGAGAGCCTCTTCCTCGGCTTTGATTTTCGCAGCATACCCATTCATGCGCGATATCGCCTCCCCTTTGGCCCGTAGGGATTCGAGGGATTTCCTCGCGGCGGAAAGCTCGGCATCCACCCCTTTCGATTCGGCGGCGGCGCTTTCCAGTTCCGACCTCGCGGAAGAGATGGCCCTGTTCTTCTCCGCGGTTGCCTTCTCGAGGTCCCTGTATTCTAAAAGCCTTGAGGCAAGCATCGACACCCTTGCCGCCTGCGCGGATATCTCCTTTATCCTCGACTTTGAAGCTGACGATTCTTTTTCCAGCGCCGCGAGATCAGACTTCAGTCTTGCAATGGCTGCCTCCTTCTCGCGCTGCAGTGATGCCCTGTGCTGCTCGTCAAGGTCCCTGTCGCAGACAGGGCACTTCCCATCGCTCTTCTCCAGGTTGTGCAGGGCCTCCGACAGGTCGGCCGCCCGCGATTTCGCCTCTCCGATTTTCGCCTCGATCGCATGGAGGGATTCCTGTTCCCTCTCCAGCCCCGACTTTATCTCTTCCTCTTTCCTTCCTGAAAGTTCTGACACTATCGCATCCCTCTCCGCGGCTTTCGAGCGCAGCCCCTTTATCTCCGCCTCGATGGATGAATGGGCCTTCACCAGGGCCCTCTCTCTTGAAAGGATGGAGGCGGATTTCCGGGAAAGCTCCTGCTCGTTCGCCTCTGCTTCCGCCAACTCCTTCGCGAACAGCTCCTCCTTGATGCCGAGCGCTCTTATTTTATTGATCTCCTCCGTGAGGGCGCTTACCCTGCCGCGTATCTGGGTCACTTCCTGGGAGAGTGAGACCTTCCTCGAATAGTCAGCCTTTAGCTTGTCCACAACCGCCATCAACGACCTCACGGACTCCGATCTCCCCTTCTCCCCTGATTTTACCGAGGCGAGCTCCCTCTCGAGCCCCTCCCTCTCCAGCCTCAGGGAGCGGAGCTGGCCGTCCAGGGCGGCGGCATCGACATTGGAGAGCATCTGCTCCTCGTCGGCTATGAGCGATCTTATGCTGTTCACGAGCGCAGTGGCGTTCTCCTCGGCCGCCGCGAACTTGTCGAGGCCGAGCATCTCGTCTATCTGCCTCTTCCTCTCGCCCTTGCGGATGTCCAGGAAATAGTCCAGCCCGTTCTGCTCGGAATAGACCACCCTGGAAAACGTATCGTAGTCTATGCCGAGGATGCGCGCTATCTCCTCGTTGACGCGCTCCGACTGGGTCTGGAGGTGGACGCCGTCCCGCTCCAGCGAAGAGGTGGTGCTGCTTCCCGGCATGACCCTTCTTGTAACGGAATAGTTCGACCCGCCTATGGAGAATTCCAGTTTAATCTCGGCATCCTGTTCGGGCTTCGGCCTGTTCGTCACGAGGCCGCCCAGAGAAACCCTCTTGTGGTTCAAGGAAGGGAATGTCCCGAACAGCGCAAAGGATATCGCATCCATCACCGAGCTCTTTCCGGCGCCCATCACACCGACTACTACGTTTATCCCGCGCTTGAACTCCATCCTGGTGTTCTTGTGGGTCTTCCAGTTCCGTAATTCCACCGCAGTTATCATAGAGCCACCAATGGGAAAAAGGCGAATTGTATGGATTGCTCCGGGAGATTATATATTAGTAACTGGGAGGAGCCTGCGCAGTGCCGCGGGGAAAGGGGCAGGGCCAGCGGCACGGGCGGAAAGGCCGGCGCGCTTCGGAAGGATGGAGATGTCAAAGAAGGCTCTCCTCGAGAACCTCCACCTCGCTCACATGTTCGAGAGCCTTCAGGCTGTCCTCCAGAACGGAGGAGGTGGTCTTTTCATCGTCGAACTTGAAGAAGAGCTTTATGACCTTGATCCCGAAGGCAAAGTCCTCTACGGATGCATTGGCTGGCTTAAGCGGCTTCACCTCTTCCAGGACTGCGTCTGCATCGTTGTCCTTCGCGAAGACCTTGAACACTATACCTACATCGGACATCATGGACCACTGAAATTGCATTCATCGCAGGCGAAGACGTTCGTTATCTTTCTGCAATGATAGCATCTGATTATCCTGTTCTTCCCGCAAGCAGGGCATTCGAACTCCGTATAATCATGGGTAAGCCTGCCGCATGATACGCATTTCTTTCCTGGCAATGTCATAATATCTAACCTCGTTCGTTTTTATTTTTATTTTTATTTTGTGTTTTTGGATTATCCGATACAGGGAGGATCATCTCCGCCTTCCTCTTTTCGCATTGTCCCCTTTTAGGCCCATCCTCAACACAAGAATGAGCACAACTACATTTATGCCCAGCAGTATTATAATTGCTGCGGCCAACTTGTATATAATGCTATACATCGTAGCTATGGCGCTGTCGGTCTTCGTTATCGATGAAATGAGCGAGGAATACTCGTCCGCGGTTATCGCAGGGGCCGCAGTCATGCTGCCGTATATGAGTTTTGTGTCGTTCGAGATCCTGCCCGCAAGCACCGATGAGGAATATGCCTGCACAGCATAGGTATGCGCAACCGTCGAGTTATGCGCCATCTGCGACTCCTGTATGTAGAATTCCGCCTCATTGGCGAACTGCGTGGCCCATATGCCGTAGGTGGCGTTCGACGCAATCGCGTTTGCAGAGGCCGTGAGGTTCGCCGTGCTCCCATTGAAGGAGGTGTTGTATATGGAGACCGCATAATCGGAATCGATTATCGCCAGCGGGTAGTTGCCTGCCTTGTATGCCTGGAGCGCTGTCACGGAATAGAGGTTCGGCCCGGTAAGGGAAGCCTGCCTTATCCTGCTTGCGGCGACGGCGCGAAGGGAGGGGGAGAAGGAAACAGGGGTGCCGCCGACGCCGGCGGAGGCGTTATACAGGAACCCGGAGGCTGAACACCATGCGTTAGCCTCGCCGGCCGTGAATAGGAAGTCGAGCACCTGGTCGGTATCTATGTTCGTAGTGTTGTAGTGCTTGAACTCCTGCGAGAGGGTGTACGATCCCCACGACTGCCTAAGCTCGGCGCCTATCACATACTCGTAATTCGCCCTTGTCACCTGCGGGGGGGCGAGCGAGGAGCAAGAGGCGTTTATGTTGTCCATCGTGGCCAGCGCGCTGTCGGCGGTCGCCAGATGGTTTGCGAAATAGAAGGAATTGAGATAGTCCAGGAATGCGATGTCGGCCGCCGTATACTGGTACCCTTTCCCGGATATCTGGACGCTCTGGTTCAGCACCCTCGTGAAGTTTGCGGAGATTCCGCCGAAACCGGGATAGCTGCTCACGTTCGCTATCTCGGCGCTGGTGAGGTTGAAGGTGAATGCCGTCAGCTGCTGGAATATCGAGTAATTGCAGTTTGTGCATGCAAGCGGAGCCTGAGAGAGGTTGGATGCATGGTAATCCGTGAAGGGGTTATAGGATGATGAAATTCCGCTTACGCTGGAATTATAGAGGGCAAAATGGAGGGCCCCTGTTATGTTTGCCACCTGTATGAGCGGGATGTTGAAGGTCTGCTGCACCAGGAGGTACAGCTCGTCCTCTTGGCTCCCGTTGGGGACTTCAGGGACGAGGATGAAATTGAAACCGTCGTTGCGGGCGGCGCTTGCCTTGTCGTAGACCCCGCCTATCTCCCCGAGCGTGCCGTCGGGAGATATCGTCCCGGTGATGGTGAAATCGGTACGGAGCGGCTTCCCTGAAAGGGCGGAGACTGCGAGCAGCGTCATTGCCGCCCCGGCGCTCGGCCCCGAGACGGAGGCGTTGCGATCGGCTATCGTATAGGTGAAATTGTACTTGTTGAAGTCCATTCCGAGATAGGAGGATGCATACTCTGCCGCCATCCTCGCCGACTGCAGCGTGGAGTTCCCAACGGAAGAGGGGCCCAGTATCACGACATTCCCGGTGCCGGTCGAGACCGTGAGGTCTACCTGCGTTATGCTGCCGCTGTTGTTGCTGAGGATCACCGCGGGCGCATGTATTGCGGAAGTGCCCACGACCTGCGCCCCTGAGAGCGCAACTAGCGCCATAAAAGCCAGGATATAATAAGAGATATTTCCTTTCATCCGACCCACCTTGAGATAGTCCGATTGATCGCAAGCCCGCGTCATTCCCCGGCTCTGAAAACGGACCGGCAAGACATTATGGATTGCGGCGCGGCGGCGAAATGGCGGCGGCGCATAGCGGACTGGATATCTTTCAGGCAGCAAGGTTTATGTATATTTGCCTTGTGCGGCTGGTAGGGGATTGTAGGTTCTGACCGATGGCGGCCTGCCGGAAACAGGGCGATAGAGCGGCAGGATGGCGCTATAGGACAAGATAGTATATCGCCAAAGCCACGAGTATGCCGAACAGTATAGGGGGTATCGCGGGGAGGGCGCGCTTGTACTTGCGCAGTATCAGCATGGTAAGCGCCAGGCCGAAAGAGGCGCCAGCCACTATCACGAAGCTGAGGACGAAGTTATGGTGCACGGAATAGGCGGAGACTGCCAGCATGAGGGGGGTTCCGAGGTCGCCGGTGCCGAGCGCCACCCTTGCGGCAACTGGGACAAGCCCCTCGCTCTTCAGCCTCTCCGCCAGTGGCGAACTGGCGGAGTTCGGAGGGTTTGCGTTCCTGTACTCGAGGCGGTCGGCCTTTGAGAGGGCGGAATAGGGGATCGCCTCTATCTCGTTGACGTCTATCATGAAGGAGAGGTTCTTCTTCGTCACCGCATCCGCCAGGGTCAGCATGTGCTTAGTTATGAAGACCGCTATGAAGTCGTATATCGCCAGGAGGAACATGAAGAGCATCGCGGCTGCGAAGCTGAAGCTTATCCCGAGGATTACGCCAACGCCGGCGCTGGAGAGCAGGGCGGTGAAGTTCCTCAGGCCTGGGCGGAGGTTCTTGGCGGCGACGAGGGCGAGGGCAGAAAGGGCCGCGAAGGCGAAAGGGAGGAGGGGGCCGTTGCCGAAGACGAGGAGGGCGGCGGATCCGGAGAGGGAGCCGAAGAGTATCAGGAAGACCATATATGAGGATATGAATATCACGAGCCCCTCGAGTACGACGAAGAGCTTGTCGCCCTTGTATATCTTGAACACCATGCTCAATATGACCGCGAAGGCCACGATGTATAGTATATAGTATATCACGCCGGATCCGGAGGAGGCGATGGTCGACCCCTTCAGGGTCGAATAGGAAACCCCGCTGAAAAGCATTGTCGCGAGGAGGAGCCCGAAAAACTGCACCAAAAGGAACATGACGACTATCTGGAAGAGCTGCCTGTATTCTATAACTCGTAACCCCAAGATACCACTCATTCGCTGTCGTGCTTCACTATCTTGATGATCCCCGGCTTGGGGCTGAATATGTCCCCGCTCCTCTCGAGCTCGTTTATGTATTTGTTTGCCGTAGTGGAATCTATGCCGGCCCTTTCGGCCTCCTCCATTATCCGCTGCATCTTGGCGAACCCTTCCTCTGCCTCGAGCTTCCTGACTATCGATATTATCGAATTTATCTTGTCCACCTTCTCCCTCGGCATGCCCGTGAGTATGGTATCTATGTCCCTCCTCCCGCCCCTGTCCACCGCGAGGGTGCGGAGCATGAATTCGCTGAGGACTATGGCCCTTTCGGCGTCAAAGAGCTGCACTGTCTCTGAGAGCCTCGTCTTTGCGCTCGCCTCGGCCATCCTGACCAGCCCCTCTATCTGCCTAGGGGTTATAGGGACGGCGCCCTGCCTTGCCCCTATCTTCCTCAGCCCGACGTAGTAGCCCTCTATGCGCTCGGCCGCCTCCTTGCCAAGCTTCGGCATGATGTTCTTGCGCGCATATGCGACGTACTTCTTGAGAAGTTCCTCAGGTATGGGGGCGAGATCGACCTGCTCGTACCCCGTCATGGAGGCGAGCTTCGCCCCTGACGCAGCATGCTGGATCAGGATATGCTTCGCTATCTTCCTGTCCGTCTCTTCGTCGAGCGTGTCCGTTATCGGGAATATCAGGTCGAACCTTGAAAGGAGGGTCGGGGGTATGTTGAACTGCTCCGAGGGATATATGTTCTTATCGAACCTTCCGTACTTCGGGTTCGCCGCGGCGAGGACCGCTGCGCGCGCAGTGAATGTCGCGATTATCCCAGCCTTCGCCACGCTTATGGTCTGCGACTCCAGCGCCTCGTGGAGCGCGGCCCTGTCCTCGTCCCCGATCTTGTCGAACTCGTCTATCGCGACGACGCCGCCGCTGCCGAGCACCAATGCCCCGGCCTTGAGCGTCCATCCCCCCTCGGAGAGCTCATCCCTCTCCGCAACGGCCGTCATACCGCCGCCGGTGACGGACTTCCCGCTCACGTATATCCCCTTGGGCACGAGCCGTATGACGGACTGTAGGATCCTGGTCTTTGCGCTTCCAGGGTCCCCTATGAGCAGTATGTGCATATCGCCCCTTATCAGCCCGCCGTCGACCAGCGTCTTGTTCGGAGTGCCGCCGAAAAGCTGCAGCGTTATCGCCTGCTTTATCTCGTCGTGGCCGAATATCGACGGTGCTATGGAGCGGGAAATCTTGTCGAATATGTTAGGGTCCTTCGACGCCTCGGCTATCGCCCTCTCCTCCTCGTCGCTGATCTTTATGTCCGCGAACTCCTTCTGCTTTGGGACTATGGAGACCGTCTCGAGGAACATGGTGAAAAGGTTCGTCTCCGTCTTCCCACGTTGGCTCTTCCTGAGCCTCACCCTCAGGATTCCGGAGAGCTCTATCCTGTCGCCCGGTATCACGGTATTCACCAGGTCGTCCTCCATCCAGACCTCAAGCTGCCATGTCGGAGTGTTGCCCTTCAGCCTTTCCAGCGGATCCTGCACGGCTATCTTCTGGAGGTTTATGAATGTCGACTCCTCAGGGACCTGCTTCACCGACTTCCTCTTGCACTGGACGCATGTCTCCGGAATCTCGTCCTTGTCCACGCGGAGCCTATACACCTCGCCGCAGTAGGTGCACTTGAACATCCCTATCTTCACCTTCGGTATTATCTCCGATCTCTTGACTATGAGGCTGTCCAGCTGGATCATCTTCCCTATCAGGGAGGAACCGACGTCCTGCACCAGGGGGTTGTTGACGTTCTGGCCGAAGAACCTCGCATGTATGACGTCGTCGCCCAGGACCTCCACGTTGACCTTGCCCTTCAACGACTCCTCCGCCATGGGTATTATGGTGTCCGGCCTGTCCATGAGCTCGTTCGCAAGCTCGGGGTCGAATTTCTCAAGGCTTTTGACGTCTATCATGACGCTCCTCTTCTCGGGATAGTAGATGTTCACGGCGTCAAGCTCCTCCCGGCAGTACTCCTCGAGGAAATCGTCGAATTTTGATTTTATTGCTTCGAGCTCCGCATCAGCCATACGATCAGACCCAGCCCCCCAACACGATAAGAGAAGATGAAAGAAGGTTTATATTATATTTGTGAGGAATTTTATTATACTTTGCTTTCCAAGAAGAGAACCGGAAACGGTGTGGGGGTTGTAGCATATGGCGGAAGAAAGGATAATAGTGACCTCGGCGCTGCCCTACGCCTACTCGGTGCCCCACATCGGCAACTTCGTAGGGTCGGTGCTCCCGGCCGACATATACTTCAAGCACCTCATGATGGAGGGCAAGGATGCTATATTCATATGCGGTTCGGACCAGCACGGCACTCCGATAGAGCTGATGGCTATCAAGAAGGGGATCGAGCCGGAGGCGCTGGCCGACGGGATGCACCATAAGATTAAAGGGCTGTTCGGGAAGTTCGGCTGCACATTCACCCATTACGGCAAGACGCACTCTGAAGCAAACAGGGCAACCGTATACGAGATATTCAGGGAACTGCAGCGGAAGGGGCACATAACCGAGACCGAAAGCATGCTCGCATACTGCAACACCGACAGGCGATTCCTAGTAGACAGGCTGGTGGAGGGAACCTGTCCCTATTGCGGCGGCAAGAAAGCGAGAGGGGACCAATGCGACGACTGCGGGCGCCTGCTGGAGAGCAGCCAGATAATCGAGCCCCACTGCACATTGTGCGGAGGGACGGACATAGAGTTCAGGAAGGTGAAAAACCTGGCGCTTGACCTTCCCGGGCTGCAACAAAAGGTAGAGGATTACATAAAAAGCGCATCGGGAAACGGGTGGAGCAAGAACGCGGTGCACAAGTCCCTGAGCTACATAGAGGAGGGGCTCAAGGCGAGGGACATAACCAGGAGGCTGAAATGGGGGTTTCCGGTGGCGGAGGAAGGGTACGGCGACTCCGTCTTCTACGTATGGTTCGACGCGCTGATAGGGTATATAGGGATAACCAGGGAATGGGACGGATCGCGATGGGAGGAGTACTGGAAAAAGAGCGGTGTGAAACTCATCCAATTCATGGGCAAGGACAACCTGGAATTCCACACCCTCGTATGGCCGGCAACGCTCATCGGGGCGGATAGCGGGTTCATCCTTCCGCACACCATATACGTGCTGGAATACCTTACTTCGAGGTCGATTAAGTTCTCGAAAAGCAGGGGGGTCGGGCTGAACATGGAGAATGCGCTCGAGATAATGCCTTCCGATTACTGGAGGTTCGCGCTGGCGCACCTGATGCCCGAGACCGCAGACAGCGAATTCTCCGTAGAGGCGCTGGTTGAGGTGGTCAACAACATAATGAATGACAAGATAGGGAACTTCGTGCACAGGGTCCTTACAATAGCGAGGGCGCACAGGGAACTCCTGCAAAGCGAGATAACGATAGAGGAAAGGGAGATGGAGGAGATGAAGCGCATCCTCCACGGATACAGGGACAACTTCGATAAGATAAGGATGAGGGAGGCCCTACATTCCGTTGTCGAGCTCGCTGACATGGGGAACGCCCTGATAAGCGCAAGGGCGCCATGGGTCACGGCAAAGGAAGCCGCTGGGAACAGCAAGAAGGAAGAAGAGTTCTCGAAGACGATGGGGACGCTTTTGGGCATAGCCCGATGGGTCGGCATCTTGATATGGCCTTTCGCCCCGGATTCCGGCAGGGAGATATCGCGGCATTTCGGCATGGCGTCGGATCCAAAGATATCGGATCTCTATGAAAAGGGGGTGGTTGACTGGGGTGTCGAGCTGAAGCCAGTATTCAGCAAAATGGCGGACAAAGAGAGAGAGGCACTCGGTGCATTCTCCAGATAGGGGAAGGGAAACCTATCCGATAGACTTGGAGCGCTTGGCCGCAGGGGCCTCACGCCTGTCGGCCGCCGAATGCCATCTTTCCGAAGGCATTAGCTGCGTAGACAGCTCCCGCGGATAAATTTTACGGCTCCCCAACGTTTGCAGGTAAAAAGTTTAGCGTCTTCAGGAGGGAGGCAAAAGCACCTGCGTTTTGGCAAAGGCATAATTATTAAATATCCTATTATATAGAATAGTTAATAAATAATCAATATTACATTATAAGTGATAGGATGGCCTATGTCGAGGACAGTTTACATGAACTGAAGGAGAATGTCGGGGAATACCTACCAAAAGTGGTTGCCGCGTTCGCGAACACTGAAGGCGGAGAGTTGATAATAGGGGTAAGGGGGGACGGCACGATAAGGGGGGTTGAAGGGAAGGGCATCGATGTTGCGCAACGGAAGATTGAGGAGTACATAAAGAGCATCGTGCCTGTCCCGGGCCATTCGATCAGGAGGCATGACGAAGGCGGCAAGACAATCATCGTAGTGAAAGTGCACCAGCTTAGCGATGGATTCTGCACGTTCAGGGGCGTGTTCTATTATAGATATGGGAGTGAAACGGAAAAGCTAGAGGGCGGACAGCTGAAGGAGTTTCTCATATCCAAAAACATGATGTACTTCGATAAGCTGACGGCCCATGACGCTTCGGTACAGGGGGATATAGACCACGCAAAAGTAAAGGCCTTCTTAAAAAGACGTTCGCCTGCCGCCGGAGAAGGCGGTATTGAAGAGGCGCTCAGGAGCCTTGGCCTTCTTGCAGTCTCCAATGGCAAACAGGCATTGAACAATGCGGCGATACTGTTCTTTGGGAAGGAACCGTGGAAATTCATCAAGCAGAACGAGGTGCGTTTGGTCAGCTTCTCCGGATATGATTCATCGAGCCGCGTACTGGACAAAAAGGACATCCATCTTACGATACCGCAGAATCTCGAGGAGGCGGGCAGATTCATAAAAATGAATACCAGGACATCCTACAGGATTGAGGGGCTTAAGCACGTAGAGATACCGGAATATCCTGAGAGGGTGGTCAGGGAGGCGCTTGTGAATGCGCTTGCACACAGGGATTACTTCAGCGCCGATGCGGTGCAGATACGCATATTCGGCAATAGGATTGAATTTATCAATCCTGGTATCCCGCCGGGAGGAGTGGGCATAAAGGACATCGGCAGGATATCGGTAAAAAGGAACCCGGTAGTCTACCAGCTCATGAGGGACATGGGATATATGGAAGGCCTCGCAACAGGGATACCCATGATGCGGCAGGAGATGGAAATGGCAGGGATGCAGGAGCCGGAATTCAACATAATAGGGAGCTTCTTTGCCACGACATTATATAATGAACTGGGCAAGAGGGCCGATTTGAATATGTTGAACGAAAGGCAGAGGCGAGGCATAGAGTTTGCCAAGGGTAAAGGTCGTATCACCTCTTCGGAGTACGCAAAGATTAACAGCGTCGCCACCCCGACGGCGGTAGCAGACCTTAAGGGCATGGTAGATAACGGGATATTGGAAAAAATAGGCATAACGAGAGGTTCATTTTACGTAATCGCCAGGGAGGGGCGATCCAGGCCCATTACGCACCACCCCTTTAACAAAGTGAGCGGGAAACCCCACACTCTCCAGGAGGATGAGAGAGAACCGGAGAAATAAGCGAGCATTTGCCCCATAGGTTAGTGACCTCCGCGCCCTATTCCCTTTTCCATTCGGGATAAATGATTCCATACCGTTCTTCGCTTTGGTAAGCCCACACGCTTTAGCAGTGGGAGGATGTCACAAAAGGATTCCAGGAATAATGCAAAAGCGGTGTTCGGTGCATTCCCCGCATAGGGGAAGGGAAACCTATCCGATAGACTTGGAGCGCTTGGCCGCAGGGGCCTCCCGCCTGTCGGCCGCCGAATGCCATCTTTCCGAGAGCTCGAGGCTCCCCCTCTCCAAATTGTACACCATGACATAGAGCCTCATGCCTTTCGACATTGCATTCACGACAGCCTGATTGTTGATGAGGGTCATGGCCTGGGCGCGGGCATTGTCCATCACGGCGGTATCTAGATTGGATAGGTTCTCCGGGTTCTTTGAGATATTCGAGGCTATCGAAGATACCAGATCGCAGAACGCCGGACCCCGCGAATCCCTCTGCTCGTCCATCCTTATCGACCCGTTAAGCATCTTCTGGGCCGCGCTCACAGCACTGCATTTGGAATGCCCCAGGACTACCAAGTTCTCGATGTTGAAACCGCTCACCGCGAACTCGACGGAGGCGAGGGATTCCCTGCCGAGATGGCCGCCTATCATCCTTACGTCGAATATCTCGCCTATGCCCGACTTAGTTATCAGCTCAGGGGAGACCCTGGAATCAGAACAGGCCACAAAGACATGCTTTGGGCTCTGCGAATATGCGAACCTCTCTATTTCGCGGGAATGCATCACCTGGAAGTCGGAATTCCCGCGCAATAGCGGGCTGAGCCTTTCTATATCGTCGATCATTTCAACGCCAATGCAGTGAATATATTGGAAACCCAACTCGGCACCCTGTCCACAATCGGATGGAGGGACTTTGCACGGTTGGTGGAAGGCGTGCGATGGAGGAACCTCAATGAGCCGATTTCGACATCATAGACCGCGACCCTTATCTTGAGCCCCCTCTTTTCGGCTTTCTTTATTATGGGGCTGTTCTTCAGCACAGAAACCTGCGCACATGCGTTGTCGATTATTGCATGCGTAAGGTCGTCCATGTTGCGGGGATCTTTCGATATGGTAGCTGCTATCCTGCTTATGTCCCGGTAGAGCGCCGATCTCCTATCCAGGTCTCCCTTATAGGTCTTATTGAGAAGGCGCTGTGCGGCTGTGACGGCGCCGCACTTGGTGTGGCAGATGACGATTACACTCATCACCCCGAGTTCCTTTACTGCGAACTCGACCGACGCCATTGAACTGGTCCCAATCACCTCGCCGGCCACCCTTATCACAAAAAGGTCGCCGAACTTGGAGTTCATCGTCGCTTCGGGCTCCACCCTGGAATCAGAGCAGGCGATAACCACATGTTTGGGATGCTGTCCATTTGCAAGAGCCCTGAATTCGCTGTTTGTGCGCCTGAAACGGCGGTTTCCCTCGATTATCTCAGAATATGTGTCCATGAGTTCACCTTACTATGCTGCCGGGCTTCAGGCCACGGTCGACGGTTATAATAGAAACAGCATGGTCGTCTTCGGCTGCAAGGAGCATACCCTCGGAGACAAAACTGCCCACGGGCTTCGGATCGAGGTTGGCTACGACAACTATGGCTTTGCCGAGCAATTCCTCCTTGGAATACCTGTCTTTTATGCCGGCGGCTATATTGCGGAAACCCATGTCGCCGAGATCGACCTTGAGTTTGTACAACGGCTTTCTTGCGCCCTCCAGCTCCTCGACAGAAACGATTATGCCGACCCTGAGGTCGATCTCGGAAAATTGTTTGAAGGAAACCATCCAACCGCCAACATGTTGATTGCCTAAATGGTCAGGAGCAACTAACGTCAGTAGCCGGAGTTACGCTTGGCACATTCAGAATAGAAAATCATTATACCCTAACTGATTTATAAATCTTTCTGGGGAAACGGGTTTGTGGTTTGCCAGTCATTGCAGTTGCTGCATTTGCAAATTGATGCGGGTTCAAAGAGAGAAGGTTACGTTATGCGGCGGCTAGGATTTATATATATCGATATCACATTAATCCTTGCTTTGATTTGGTGTTGATGATGGCGAAGAATAGGCTTTCGATAATAATATTCAGCGGCACATTAGATAAGTTCATACCCCTCGGGGCACTTGCGATAGCGGGGACAGCCATGGGGATGGAGGTAAACGTATTCGTAACGGGGTTCGCCGTACTTGCCTTTAGGAAATCCCATATGGAGCTCCCATTCCCGTCTGACTTCGAGAACCTCAAGGACCTCCTCCTCAAGGGGATGGAGAAGAACAACATATCATGGAGGGAGATGCTGGAGCACGCAAAGGTATTGGGAATGAAGGTCTATGCATGCTCGATGATGTCGGCCGCCCTTGACCTGACAGAGAAGGACTACGACCCAATCATAGACGGCATATCCGGAGCCGCTTCATTCCTCGCAGACGCGGCAGGGAGCCAGACGATATTCATATAGTGGTCGGCATGGACGCAAGAGAGGATCAGAAGGAGAGCAAGGTAGTGGACTGCAGAGGACAGGTATGCCCGATGCCTATAGGGAACCTTGCCATGGCGTGCAGGAATGTTGCCAACGGAGGCATGGTGGTGTTTATCGCTTCGGACCTGGGCGCGTGCTCCGATGTCAAGGCATGGGCAAGGATGACTGGCAACAAGATCGTCTCGATAGAGGAGGGAAAGGGCAACGAGATTACCGTGACCATACAGGTTATCAAGTAGTATTTTCATGCAGGCCATCAAGTAGTATTTTATATCTTTGGCGTTGAATCTATAATCGTCTAAATATTTCAATGTAATTTTAATGTATAATGCAAGGTGTATCGATGAGCCAGTTTGGAAAGCAATTCAACCGCAAGTCAAAAACCAAGGGAGCAGGCAACGGAAAGAGGAAGATAAACTCCAGGGACAAGAGGAGGAGCGAGACGGGCAACTATTTTTCGGCCACAAAGATAGGCAACGAGGATTCGAAGGCCAGAATGAGGAGAAGGGGAGGCCTTAGGGACAACAGGCTCAAGCAGGGAGCCTTCGCAAATCTCGTCACGGAGGGAGGCATGAAGAAAGTAAAGATAAAGACCGTACTCGGGTCCGCCGACAACAGGAACTTTGCAAGGCAGAAGATCATAACAAAGGGAGCGGTGATAGACACCGACTCGGGGAAGGCGGTCGTCACAAACAGGCCGGGAAGGGAGGGATTTGTAAACGCAAAGCTTTTGAAGGAATGAACATGCAGGAGCGCGTATACGAATTCAGCATCAAGGATAGGGAGAGGCTGAAGGCGGTGCTCTCCTATGACCCATATGCAGATTCATCTCTCGACCAGTCCAAGTTGGAGGAGATAAAAAAGGACAAACATGCGAATATAATATTCGCAAGGCACAATTGCGCCCTGAGGGATGGGTTGCAGCTGGGGCTGGACAGGGAAAAATGCTACCTCCACATAAAGGCGAATGAGGGATTCTTCCACGACGCAGAAGAGAAGCTAAGGAAGGAATTCCCGCACATGGAAAAGGCACCGGCGGAGGTGGAGGAGAAGGTGAAGAGGCTCCTCGAGGAGGAGGAATCACGTTCCAACCACGGAGTCGGGCTGATATTCGGAGATTGAATGAACCTGATTAGTTCCGACCAGCTTTCGAAGGACCAGATAAACAGGATAATGGATATTGCAGACTCCCTAAAATCCAACAAGGAAGAAATCGCGATAAAGGAGCATTCAATCCTCGCCCTGTTTTTCGAAGAGCCATCCACAAGGACAAGGGTGTCCTTGGAGGTAGCCATGGCGCAGCTGGGCGGGCATGCGATCTATCTCGACGCCCAGGAGACGCAGGCGAAGAGAGGGGAGACGATAGAGGACATTTCAAAAGTCGTCAGCGGATACTGCGACTTCATAGCTGCTAGGATGAGGAAGCACAAGGACCTCGTAAGATTCGCGGACAACTCAACAGTGCCGGTCATAAACGCACTGACGGAGCTGGAGCATCCGACCCAGGCGCTCGCGGATGTATACACGATAAAAGAGTACAAGAATGGGCTGAAGGGGGTGAAGATAGCGTTCGTGGGCGACATAACGACGAACACCGCGAACTCGCTGATGTTGACCGCATCGAAGCTCGGGGCGGACATATCGCTTGTCGGGCCGAAGGATTTGGCCCCGAACATGGTGTACTTCAACAGGGCCAGGGAATACGGGAAGGTGAAGGTCTTCAGCGACATCAGCGAGGGGGTGGAGGATGCAGATGTGATATACACCGATACGTTCGTCAGCATGGGAAAGGAGGGCGAGGCTGAGGAGAGGGAGAGGATTTTCGCCCCATACCAGGTGAACAATGCCATGCTCGAATATGCCAAACCCGAAGCCGTGGTGATGCACTGCCTCCCAGCGCACAGGGGCAGGGAGATAACGGCCGATGTCATAGACGGTCCGAAGAGCATCGTGTTCAGGCAGGCAAAGAACAAGCTCCTTATCAACAAAGCCATTCTTCTTTACATATCGCAGAGGGAATAGCGGAAAGTGCATATGCCGGAATTCTTCCGAAGACAATAGGTAGGGAAAGATACCGGCACCCCTATGCATGCATCCATGAAGGCGATGCAATCCGGGATGCAAAAGATAGTATAAAATACTTATCATGACAAGGTTTGGATATGGACTTATTCGGGAAGGTGGTGGTCGGAGTCGTGGTTGTCATAGTTTTCGCCATGATCATCTTTACGGCGATTACCCATGTGTCCTCTGCCAAAAAGCTAACGGCACAACAGGCAGAAACCTTCATCTCCAACTATCTCAAGCAGCTATCTCCCGGCGCGGAGGTGGACATCATAAATGTGACGCCGTCGAAGCTGGTGAACGGAAGCTGGGACGTCTTCGCAGGAGTAATCTATAACCAGACAACGCCATGCCCCACCGTCGTAATCGAGGATTTCGACTACCCTGCGACGAACATGCTGCCGAGGACGGACAATGTCTATGCCAGCAACTGCACGATATACGGAAATACATCTATCGCTACGGTCAGGCTTCCTGCGATAGCAATCGCCACCTCATACCAGGAATCCGACGCCGCAAAGGCATATGTGGAAAGTTTTGGATATAACGGCACCGCCGTGCATGCTAGATTCTTCCAGAATCTTACCGGCTCGCCATACAATCCGAAAAACGGCACCGACATATGGATCGTCAACTACACGGCAGCCAGATCCAACTACTCCCTCTATGTCACCCTCAACGTATCGGGAAACGTCCTTAGCAACATACGCGTACAAAAATGAAAAAAAGGCGTGGTGATGGCGGGTAGGAAAAACGGAGAAGCCCAAATCGCCATGGAGTACCAGGTATTCCTGACATACGGGGTCGCGCTGATCATAGTCGTAGCGGCTACGATTATAATGTTCAAGGCAGGGATATTCAACTCCGTATCGGGGATGAGCAACGAATGCTTTCCGCAGATGGATTTCCTGTGCGGGAATCCGGTGCTGAATCAAAACGGCATGCTGAACGTCACTTTCGGCGTGATAGGCAGCAGCATAGTCGTCACCGCCACAAAATGCACGATAATATCGGCTCCGCCGAACACCTTCACGGCGGTCGACATAGGGGTGCCATCGGGATACACCACGACATTGTCGTTCAAATGCCCGATGGTGTCCGACAGAATAGGCGCGCCGTTCTCCGGCTACCTGTGGATAACCTATAACACGCAGGGAGGCACGAACCAAAGCGTAATGCTGGCGAGAGTGAATGCCAAGGTAGAAGGATAGTGACGGGATCAAACCGGCTGGAATCGTATATCGTAATATAGTTTTATATACTTAAATAAAATTTATATATTATGGTAAAATATATTGCCCTGTTCCGCTGATTTATCGTGGGGTTTGGCCAAAATATACGTCGCTGGGAATTCAAACGGTTACTAACAGATTCTTTGACAGAAGCTTTAAAAAGCTTATTATAGAAATAAACTCGGCGATACCATGAGCGACCTATTGATGAATGAGATGTTGGGATCTAGCAGCAGTTCTTCGGGAAATTCCGATGACGTTTTCAGTTCGGCAGAGATAAAGATTGTCACTGCAGGACTCGGAGGTGCGGGATGTAACATAGTGAACAGGCTTATAAAGGCAGGGGTAAAGGGCACGGAGTTCGTTGCGATAAACACGGATGCGCAGCATTTCAAGATAATAGACGAAAGGATAAAGAAGATAATGATAGGGAAGAGCCTGACCAGGGGGCTCGGGGCAGGCGGCGCTCCTGAAGTGGGAGCAAAGGCCGCGGAAATCGACAGGCCGATACTGGACGAGGTATTCTCCGGGGCACACATAGTCTTCCTGTGCGCAGGCATGGGAGGGGGCACGGGCACAGGGAGCGCGCCGGTAGTCGCGCAGATCGCGAAACAGCAGGGCGCGATAGTGGTATCTTTCGTAACCTACCCGTTCGACCTTGAGAGGGTCAGGAAGGTAAAGGCGAAGGAGGGGATACAGGCCCTGAGGAAATACAGCGACAGCGTCATCATACTAGACAACAACAGGCTGGTAAAGCTTGTGCCGAACCTTCCGATGAACGACGCGTTCGCATTGGCGGACGAGGTTGTGGCGAAGGCGATAGGGGGGCTTGTATGGACGATAACGCAGCCGAGCCTGATAAACATAGACTTCGCCGACGTCAGGGCGATAATGAACAATTCAAGCGTCGGATTCATCGCAGTAGGATCGGGGAAGGGGACCGACAAGGTAGGCAACGCTGCCGAATCCGTGCTCAAGAACAAACTGCTTGAGGTGGACTACGAGGATGCAAGCGGCGCACTGGTGCACATAACAGGAGGGCAGGCACTCTCGATAGGGGATGCCATAAAGGCGGGAGAGTTGATAACTGACAGGATGGACCCGCAGGCAAACATCAAGTGGGGCGCCAGGATAATCCCAGGCTACGACGACCAGATCGAGATAGTGGCAATAGTCGTAGGAGTGAAGGGATCGAGCATCCTTGGAAAGTTCGAAGAGGAGAAGCATGCATACCCCGCTGACCTGGAAATGATATAACAAGGAGGATTGGCATGACCGACATCGATTATAAGGATTTTGTTGCGAGATTAGCAGTAGTCGGTGCCGGCGGCCAAGGAAGCAACCTTGTTAACAGGCTTTATTCCAGCAGGATAAAGAGCGCGACCACCATAGCCGTCAATACCGATGCCAAGCACCTGAACATGATAGGCGCGGACAAGAAGATACTGATAGGAAAGACCACCACGAAGGGGATGGGAGCAGGAGGATTCCCCGAAGTGGCGGCCAAGGCTGCCTCTGCAGACATAGAGGAGATAAGGGATGCGATAAGGGGTTATGACATGATCTTCCTATGCGCAGGCATGGGAGGGGGCACGGGCACAGGGAGCGCGCCGGTAATCGCGAAGGCGGCAAAGGAGGAAGGCGCACTGGTCGTCGCATTCGTCACATACCCCTTCTCGCTGGAGAGAAGCAGGAAGCTCAAGGCTGATTGGGGGATAGAGCAGCTCGGCAAGAATGCAGATACCACGATAATCATAGAGAACGACAGAATCCTATCGTACGCGCCGAACCTCCAGATGGAAAAGGCGTTCGAACTCATAGACAGCATAGCGGCAAACGCCATAAAGGGCATATCCGACACGCTTACATTCCCCAGCCTGATAAACCTGGATTTTGCCGACGTGAAGAGCGTCATGCGCAATGCCGGGACCGCGGTCATAAACCTCGGGATCGGAAGCGGCCATGACAAGGTGAACAAGGCGATAAGGTCAACGCTGGACCACCCGCTGCTCGAGGTAGGGACATCGGGAGGGAAGAACGCATTGATACACGTGTCAGGAGGAGCATCCCTTACGATAGAGGAGGCGACAAGGATAGGAGGAGGGGTCACGGAAAATCTCGATGAAAATGCGAATGTCATCTTCGGCGCAAGGCTGTCGCCAGATGCAGGAGACCAGATAAAGGTGATGTCCATAATAACAGGGGTAAAGCCCATGCTGGGAAAGGGCTCGAGATTGTCGGGGCGCAGCAGCAATAACCTCGAAAGCAATCTTGACTCCTTGGCCGGACTTGATGGGTTCTGAACCCTTCCGCCTTGCCGGCAACCAAAGCCCGGCGTGCCGGATCCTGGAGAGTGGCAGGTCCGAACTACGAAGTTAAGTTATAATAAGCTTCTCTGTTTTATTATCTAAAAACTGTAGGGTATTTTCCATGAGCGGAGATATAGAGCACGAGATAATAAAGAACCTGAAGTCTGGAAGGTTCATCATAATAGATGGAGTAGCCTGCAGGATCGTAGACATGGAGACGAGCTCCCCCGGGAAGCACGGAACCGCAAAGGTGAGGCTGACAGGCATAGGGGTGTTCGACGGGCAGAAAAAGACATTGCTGAAGCCGGGAGACGCGGATGTGGAGGTTCCGATAGTCAAGAAGAAAAAGGGGCAGATAGTTTCGATAAACGGAAGCAATGTGCAAATCATGGATACTGAAAATTACGAGGTCTACGAATTGCCCATACCGGAAGAGTTCACAAACAAGCTTAAGGCAGGCGCGATCGTGGAGGTAATGGAAATACTGGAGAGGCGGATGCTTTCAAGGGTTATAGGAGAGTAGTGGTTTTTATGGATCTTAAGATTATAGAGGAAAGGATAAATGCGCCGATAGGGAAGAGGAGGGAGATCACCTTTACGGCATCGTATGAGGGCAAGACGGCCACAAACGAAGAGCTGAAGGTCGCGCTTTGCAAGAAGCTGAACATAAGCCCGGCCAGCACGATGATAATAAAGATAGACCAGCAGTACGGCTCCAGGAACTGCACTGGGATAGCCCATTCCTATGAGAGCGAGGAGGAGATGAAGCGCATCGAGCCGAAGCACTTGCTGAAGAGGGCGGAAAAGAGGGAGCAGAAGGAGGCGAGTGCCGAGGACAAGGGTTGAATTATCTGGCTGGTTTTATGGGAGATAAGAAAGAGGGGAAAAAGGGCAGGGCGTACAGGGCCGGGAAGTTTTGCCCGAAGTGCGGTTCGCGCCTTGGGGAGCACAAGGAGAGAATGGCTTGCGGGAAGTGCGGTTACACCGAATTCAAGGCGAAGGGCTGATTTTGCAACATGGCGTATCTGATGGCCGCCGTGAAGAGGAAGGTTAGAAGCAGGAAGAAAGGGGGAAGGAGCTGGAGGCTTGCATTATACGCGGCCCCTTTCATTGCGATCATGCTGATTGTCCTTTCCGGACTTATGTACGGGAAGGGGGAGATCAGCACGCATATACTTGATGCGAATGCGACAATAGGGCTGTCGCTCATATTCCCGCTTGCCGTTTTTGCATATCTGGCGGCGAAGGGCGACACGCCGAAAGACATAATAGCGGGATTGCGGCTGGAAAGGGGCAAGGCGAACAGGAATGCCATAAAGGTAGGGGCTCTCCTTTTCCTATTCATATTTGCGCTCGAGATAGGCGGGGGGATTATACAGAGCGTCACGGGAATCAGCCTCCCCACCAACGCATCCCTGGTGATAGACGGCATGCCGCTGTACTTCCTGGCATTTACCGTCCTTATAGCTCCGATCAACGAAGAGATATTCTTTAGGGGGTTCCTTGTGCCGCGTTTAGGGATCTTTTTAAGCGCCGCGATTTTTGCTGCAATGCATATAGGATATGGGTCAGTGATGGAGATTGCTGGCGCGTTCATCTTCGGCGTCGCCGCAGGGTATGTGCTTGAAAGGACCGATTCGCTTTATCCCTCTATAATCGCCCACATGCTGGTAAACCTGCTGACAGTGGTGCTGATAGCTTCGGTTTTATAGGAAGATATGCATGGAGTTGAGAGTGGTGTTTGTAGAACCGCTATACCCCATCAATGTCGGGTACGTCGCAAGGATCTGCGGGAACTTCGGGGTCGAGGAGCTATATCTTGTGAAGCCGAGATGCGACATCGGGAGCATGGATGCCATAAAGTATTCGAAGCACTCGCGGAGGATATTGGAAGGCGCCAAGGTATGCGAAAGCCTGGGCGATGCCGTAAGCGGGACATTCTCCATAGGCACAAGCGGGATATGGCATAAGTCCCATGGCTCCTTCTACGACGTCTATACGCCCGACAAGCTTTCTGGGATGATAAGGAAGAACGGGCACAAGAAAGTCTCCCTCGTGATCGGCAGAGAGGATGAGGGGCTCAGCAAGGAGGAGTTGAGAGCGTGCGACGCGATGTCGTTCATACCTTCTAGTGATGGCTATCCTGTGCTCAACGTTTCGCATGCGCTTGCCATCCTGCTCTATGAACTATACGACAAGGGAGCCGTCAAGGAGAAGTTCAACGGAATCTACGCCGCAGGGGAAGACGAGAAATCTTTTGCCAGGCAGTTCAAGAAGTTCTTGGCGGGCAGGAAAGGCATACGGGACAAAAAAAGCGTGGCTATGGCGCTGGAACATATCATAAGGAGGGCAAACCCCACGAAGAAGGAGATCAATGCCCTCAACTCGGCATTCTCCACCTCGAAAAAAGAGCATGTGGGAGAGCGCATCAAGCGCTCTTCCTCGTCTTGATTATCTTTACCTTAGAAGGAGTAAGAAGTATCTTTTCCTCGTCTATCCTTGCTATGTCCCCGTTCGTCTTCCTTGAGTACATCTTGAGCCTCTCAACCATCGTCTTGAGGGTCGTTGGCCTCTTCACGAGGGCGGATATGTTCAGGAGGATGATGTTCTTCTTCTTCAGCTCCGCTTCGATCAATACCAAATCCGACTCCTGCTGGAGAGCGACCGGCTTTATATAGAAGTCCGCAGGCTCGTTCATCACGTCCACATTCTCAAGCTCCGCAGAATTCATATACTCTTCTACGTCTATCTCTTTGGATACCCCTAAAGCCTTCCCAAGTCTATCAAATACGCCCATAATTACACCGGTTCACCTTATACACGTAGTAATAATATGAAATTAGTTTTATAATACTTTGTATTTTTACGACAGGGATATGTATAAAGGGGATTTTGCAGTATATATATGAAGTTATGACAAACATCTAAAAAGATTATAAAATAAGTGAAAGAGAGGGTGAGCGTTTTCATGACGACGATAAATGTGAAGCGCATATATGACCGATGGGACATCAAGGACGGGCTCCGCATCCTTGTAGACAGGCTGTGGCCGAGGGGGGTCAGGCATAGCACGGCGAATATAGACATATGGATGAAGAACGTCGCGCCCACAAAAGAGCTCAGGAAATGGTATTCGCACGATCCGGAGAAATGGGTCGAGTTCAAAGAGAGATATAAAAAGGAGCTGAAGGATAACGGAGCGTTCGAAAAGCTCGTCAAGCTTACAACCACGACGGAAACCATAACCTTGATATACGCGTCGAAGGATGACAGCCACAACAACGCAGTGGTATTGAAGGGCTACCTTGAAAAGAGGCTTGCTAAGGCGGAGGGTTAGAGGATTGCAGGTGTTCTGATTCCTGGCTACTTGATAATAGATACAAGCTCCCTCGTATTCGGATTCGCGAATGGCAAAAACATCATAGAGGCCGCCTTGCAGAGGTTTCCGAAGATGGAGCTCCTGGTATCGAGGTCCCTTATCGGCGAACTCGAAGGCATATCCACAAATAAGGGAAAGAGGGGGGATGCCGCGAGGTTGGCGCTTTTATCCATAAAAGCTAAAAAGGTTAAAGTGGATAATAAAAGAGGTAACGTTGACGATTGGGTGCTTGAAACCGCAGCCAACAACCGCGGGAGCATTGTCGTGACAAACGATACACAGCTCATCAGGAGGCTCGATGGGGCAGGCGTCAGGTCTTATAGGGCCAGGGAAAGCGGTACCATCGGATAATCATATTTTTATGGTGTATTAGCATGTACTATATTTATACAGTAAGAGACACATTCAAGATGCCCCCTGACAAGTTCGGCGGGGATATCGTGGAGGTCGCTTCCGAGATGCTGCAGAAGAAATACGAGGGATCCATAGACAAGGACATGGGTGTCATCGTATGCGTATTCAACGTCAGGGACATAGGGGATGGGAACATATACCCTGGAGACCCCTCCACACATCATGATGCAGAATTCGACGTTGTGACCTATGCCCCGCATGTTGACGAGTTGGTCGTAGGGGATGTCACCGAACTTGCGGAATTCGGGGCATTCATGAGAATCGGCCCTATGGACGGGCTCGTACATGTATCGCAGATAGCGAACGATTTCCTTTCGTTGGACAGGAAGATACCGGCATTTCTTTCGAAGAAAACCAGCCTTTCGCTCAAGAAGGGAGATATCGCCTATGCCAAGATATCCACCGTAAGCATGAAGAGCTCGGTGAAGGATTCGAAGATTGCCCTCACAATGAGGCCTACCGGGCTTGGTAAATCGGAATGGGCCGGGATCCAAGAACAAAGCCAGAGAGGAGGGAACATAAGAAGGCCGCAGAAAAAGCCGTCGAAAAAATAGAAGGTGATTGAATAGATGAAAAGGTCTGCAAAAATTGTAGGATTATAATAAGTTATGGCGATAAGTGCCCGATATGCGAATCTACCGACCTGACGACAAAATGGAGCGGTTTCGTGATAGTGCTCAATGTCGACAAATCGGAGATAGCAAAGAGGCTCGGATTGAAAGTGAACAGCACATTCGCCCTCAATATAAAGGGTTAGGCAGGGGCAGCATGGCTGTGCCCTTGTCCAGCATTCTCCCCTTTCCTTGGTTCGTCCCTCTTATACTCCTCTATTACCCTGACATTTGAAACAGAATTTATGTATTTCAATATGTCGCTCACTGTCCCTGAAAGCCTTGCGTAATAATTCGGGTTGTTTACGGCGTTGTGCCCTATTTCGAGTTCCGCAGAATCTTTGGACATCGAAACCTTGTTGTAAGAGATCCTGTGTGTTTTGAGTATAGAGCCTATCTTTCCTTCGTCCGTAGTTATGGACTTCACTATTTTTATCTCATAGGTAATGCTGTTGCCTGCCTCCGGCGGATTCGCATCGACGACCACCCTTCCGGAATTAACACTCTTGACAACGGCCCTGACGCCATCCAGGTTTATCTGCATGCCCGGATGCGGATTCAGGTCATGCTTTTTGAACTCTGATAAGGGCATTACCCGGATAAGATCCTCATTCCTGTTCCCGAACGCCTCTTCCGGCTTTAACGTAAAGCGCTTCACGTCCCCCTCTTTCATTGCTTTCAGCTCCTTTTCTACGTTTGGGAGCATGTCCCCAGAGCCAAGGACGACCAACGATGCGCCATACCGTGCTTCGGACTCATATATGCCTGCCTCCTTTGCTTTGGCTTCGTCGGTAGTGGATAACAGCTCATTGTCCACCGACCTCCATATGCTGAACTCAACTTCCAAAAACTCTCCATTCTCAAATCCCATTGGAACCACTAGTATCTATTTTAGCCTACATACAGAATGTGCCTATATGCCTCGCAGAATAATCGGCTTGCCGCCGTCGGTTTGCCGGCAACAGTAGGATATAGGAGAATATATAGCTTAAAAGATAAATACTTTACTATAAAAGTTTAAATGTTAGGCTATGCCAGCCCAAAACCCGATAGAACCAACGGGGAGGTACCGGAAGGATTGGATACCCCGCCTAGAGAGTTAATGCGGAAGGAAAAACGAGGCCCCAGGACAGGAAAGCAGGGGCGTGGATGGCTTACAGCATAAGACGAAACCCCAGTACGTTGTGATAGCATGAATAGCAAAAGCAAGAAAACGTTGATGTTCCTATTTTCCATATTCGTAGGGGTTGTCTTCATAACCTCGCTTGCGACCCTTGGCTTAAGCAGCCCGAACCAGCAGACGCCTGCCAATAAAACAGCGGTGAAACAGCCGTCAGTGGCCACCATAGTGGCTTCGGGGGAAGTCAACGCCACAATTGTCGGATACAGCAAGATATTTGATATCTCGCTGGATAACGCAAGCTCTCAATCGGGCACAGAGGTATCAAACGGCCTTGAAACCCTATCGGCAAGCGGGGCGGTAAGCAATTTTGCCCCGACGGGCAGCGGTTTTATAGTCTATAGCGGCAACCGGAGCGCAGACTATATCGTTGCATATCTCTATAATACGACCGGTTCGAACAGCACGTTTGCAGTTAACGCGACCGCCAAGGTCGGACTCCCGTACAACGTGACGCTATATAACCAAAGGAATGCTTTTAACGTGGTCATGGACAACGGGACAGAATCGGTCAAGATGGACTCTGTACCGCCTATCGGATCAAAGATGAAGGTCGATGTCCTTGCTTCGATATTCCAAAGCTCCTCGGGAATCTTTAACACGTACCAGATATACAACAACACGATATACCTAAACCAGGTAAGATGATGGAGGAGAGGGAAGTCACGGGACTGATAAGGAAATACGTGCTCAAAAACGCCATGGAATACGGAGGTACTGCAAATGTCGCCAGCGTGCTTGGGAAGGTGCTATCGAAGGAACCGGAATTGAAGGGCGACATACCCGGCCTTAAGGAGAAGATAGGTGCGGAGATTGCCAGGGTGGCGGGGATAGGAAAGGGAGAGGCAGAAAGGGAATATAGGGAATACGTAGCGGAGTTCGAAAGCGAGGACAAAGCAAGGGCGGATGCTTCAGCAAGGCATAATTTCGAGCTTGAGGGGGCGGTAAGAGGAGACTTCGCGATACGCTTTGCCCCAGAACCGAGCTCCTTCATGCATATCGGGCATGCGAAAGCCGCTTTCTTGGCAAGGGAGGTGGCAAACCAGTATGGCGGCAGGAATTACCTTTATTTTGACGATACCAACCCTGAAAAAGAGAGCCAGGAATTCGTAGACTCGATAAAGGATAGCCTTTCATGGCTTGGCATAACATTTGATGACGAATACTACGCAAGCGACTATATAGAGGATATGTACGGATACGCCAGAAGGCTCATAGAGGAGAGAAAAGCCTATATGTGCATGTGCAATGCGGATAGGATAAAGGAGCTGAGGTTCAAGGGAGAGGCATGCAGCCATAGGTCGGAAACCCCAGCAGAGAACCTCGAAGGATTCGAGAAGATGGTAAGGGGCGATTTTGACGAGGGGGAAGCCATACTTAGATTCGTCGGGAAAATGGAATCGGATAATACATCAATGAGGGATCCGATGATCATGCGTATAAAAAAAACTGGTCATTACAGGAAGGGGAAAAAGTATGTCGTCTGGCCGTCTTATGACTTTAACACGCCGATTATGGACTCCACCCACGGGATAACTGACATACTGCGCACAAAAGAATACGAATTGAGGGATGAACTGTACGTTGCTATGCTCGAGGCGCTGCGGCTTAGGATTCCAAGAACACACATACAGGCGAGACTCAAGATAAAAAACAATGTCACGTCGAAACGGGAGATAAAGGGGATGATAGAGAGAGGGGAGATAGAGGGGTATTCGGATCCCAGGCTTGTCACGATATCAGCGTTAAGAGCAAGAGGGATATCACCGATCGCCATAAAGAATTTTGTGCTGCGGTTCGGGATAAACAGGACAGATAGCATTGTCGACATATCGCTGCTGCTTTCCGAAAACAAGAAGGTTGTCGACCCCACATCAAAAAGGCTCTTCTATGTGGAGGATCCGGTCAAGGTGGTTGTTGAGGGATTGAAAAATTCAGAGATAAAGCTGAAACTGCATCCAACCCAGGAGATAGGTTACAGAAGCTATATTGTTGGGGAGACGTTCTATATCAGCAGTTCCGATGCCAGACAGCTGAAAAAAGGAGACATGTTAAGATTGAAGGAGGCAGCGGCCATAAAAATAACGGACATCAGGAGTGGTACGATATTCGCAGAAAAGATAGATGGCGCAGGGGAGGGAATCATGAATGTACAGTGGGTATCGGAAGGGAATCTGGTAGATTGTACAATCAAAATCCCGGGAGATCTTCTGGACAGCGAGGGCAAGTTCAACGCAAATAGCATGAAGATAAGCACAGGATATGTTGAGTCGTACGCCAAAGAATTGGGAGAGGGGGAGGTGGTACAGTTTGAGAGGTTTGGGTTCTCCACCTTCCACAGGAAGTCGGACCCCCTTGTCTTCATATACCTATCCAAATGAATGTCATATCGGACCAATCTCTGTTTGAAGGTATTTTGACGAATCGCTATCCACATACTTGAGGAATTCTCCCGATAATATCTTGGCGTTGGAATAGTGCCCGTTTTTGAACAGTGCAAGGATTATGTAATGGATAGTGGCTAACGGAATATTCTCAGATCCGGCAGATTCTGATGAAGAGGAAAGAACGCCGCCGAAATCACCAATCATTGAGTAAAATACCATCCTTGCATAATAATAGAGCGCACCCCCTTTCATCTCTTTGAGTTTTTCCAGCGATTTCTCTGCGGGCCTCACCTTGCCGGACTTTACGTATAAAAGGAAAAGTAGGTAAATGGTAGATATGGATGCGGAACCATTGGAAATTTCCGCTTCGCATATGCTTATTGCCTTATTAAGCTTCAATTTCGCAGAAGAGAACATTTTAGCCGAGGCATCCCTATGCAGTATATTCTCCTCCATAAAGCCTTTCAGGTTATAGGTTATCAGGGAAACTTCCTTGTTGGAACTGGATATATATGCAAGTGCGTTTATATAGAACCTCTCTGGTGTAGGCGATTTAGCCACCGCGTTTTCCGACAATTCTACAGCCCCGGCGCAATTACCCGCCTGCAACAGGGACCTGAAAGCCGAGGGGAATGAGACATCGTCTGCGCTTAAGTCGTCATAAGAAAAGGTTACTGGGAGTTCGCACCATGAACAAATGCCCGGTGCCGAAAGGGATAACGTTTCAGTACCGCAATTGGTGCAGAATAGGTGCCTGCTGTTTTTACCAGCCATTGCGAGCAACTTCACATACTTGGAGATATCCATCAAACCGCCATCAAACATCAATAATCGAGGCACCACTCATGCCGGACAACCACCATGGCAGGCATCGGAACGGCAAGCCGTCCCAAGAACATTCCCGGCATCCGCATGCCACCAGTCATAAAATATTACACCAACAACGTTTATATTTTACTGTCATGCCCTACCGCGCGGGAAATATCATAAATCCTTCTTCCTTAAGACGGTGAACAGATGCAGACTGTCGAAAGGCTCTAGATCAATCCTTTCCAGTATCTCGAAATCCTTGGAAAGCTTGGCAAGCTCCTCTGCATAAATATTTTCCGGGTTTCTGGATATATCTATGCTTTGCGACTTTATGATAAAATATGCGATGCCTCCCGCCTTCAGGAACTTCGAATTTTTATTCAGAATCTCGGCCTGGTCCTTGGAGGATATGTCTTGGTATATCACGTCGCAAACGGGAAGGTACTTGGAGTATCTTTCAGTAAGGCGTGCATCTGAAAGTATGGGTAGCATGTTGGTGCGTTTCCCGCATACGTTGAGCAGATCCCTCATGTTCCTTTCGGAAAGCTCGACACAAAAGACCTTCCCCCCTTTTGTTATGTCGCTCACGTGGCTCGCCGTCGTCCCGGTAGCTGCACCGAGGTATAACACATTGTCGGTCTCGAGCAGGGATATGTTCTTCATCCCGTTAATTATGGCTGCTGCCAATTTGCTCCTGTAGGGATTCCAAAGCCTGTACTCTTTACCGTCGACCATAACTAAATCCTCGCCATAGACCTTTGCCCCCTTTACAGAATTTTCCGTAGCGAGCTTTCCGTCTATCTTGTATATGCCGTGGGAAATATCGATTATTTTCATAAGATTACCTTATAGCACGTTCCACATAATGTTGGGAAACGGCACGTTACAAGATTAGAAATCTCTCGTGATTATATAAATACTTTTGTAGCAATCAATAATTAAGCGCTCGCCCAGCACCGGTGTTGCCATGGTTTCAGAGATACTCCTTAACAAATTGATAAACGACATCATGACCATATCCTCCATCTCTTCTGACGAGGAGGAGGTGAAGCTCCAGCTTGGAAAAGCGATATCCGCGATATTCGGATTGGATAAGGCGACATTCAAGACATTGAATAAAGACCGCAGGGAGGCAAATTCCTTAAACGATTACCTGATAAACACGAAGGAGCCATATGTCGACAACCAGCTGAGCGAATATTCGGCATTTAAGGAACTGATAGAATACAAGAACCAGGGGTATAAAAGCTGCGCCATGATACCCATCACAACAAATAATGATGTTGTCGTGATACTCGAAACCCTGTCGCAAGAGGAAAACCGGTTCGCCCCGAACGTGCTGGAAGGACTGCGCATATCGTCGTTTATAGTTGGTTCCCAGCTGGCATATGCCGTAGAAAGAAAGAGGAATCTCAGGCTTGCCAATTATTTTGACGCCGCGTTTAATTCTACCGATCCTCAGTTGTTGGTATCGAAAAACGGATCGGTGGTAAAAGCGAACAAGGCGGCCATGGCGATATTCAGGTCGTCGGGGATGCAGGGGCGTAACGTCAACGGGATCATACCGCTGAAAGAGAGCATGTTCGTACAGAATAGCAAAAGCACCGGGATGCTCATTCTCCGGTCAAGCAAGAACCAACGAAAGGTATACAGGGTGTCATACAGCGCAATCAACGAGAATATGATACATGTCTCGGCGGCAGACATGACAAACGCCATGTATCTTGACGACGTCATGAACTCCATCAACAAAAGCAGGGACATATGCGCCATTACAATCAACGGTTCCCTTGTTATAGAAAACATTACGGAAAATTTCGACAAGGTATTCAAATGCAGTAAGGAACTTGTATGCGGCAATAGCATAATCGATTTTCTTGACGTCAAGGAAAGGGAGATGTTTTCAGGCATGGCAAAGGAGGGAGGAAGGGAATTTATAAGCGGAGAGATGTACATGCTGCTCGCCGATGAACGGCCGTTCGTGCATTTTGTAATAGTAAAATCAATCGAGGGATACCTGATGCTGCTTATAAAGGCGGATATGCAAAAACGTGTAGACGACATGGAAGAGGGGATAGAGGATTTCATATCCGGGACTTCTGACACCGTGCTTAGGGTCGATACCTTCGGATATATTAAGGGATGCAACATGTCAGCAGAGGAACTGCTAGGGTATAAGAAGGATGAATTCATAGGCAGGGAGCTGAAATCGATATACTCGACGATGGAGATACTTGACAGGGATATATCGTATGCCAGGAAGGGGATGAAAGTCAACAATTCGTACATAAACATCATCAAGAAGGACGGGAATCCGGTACCGGCGATCCACTCCATATATTCGCTCGCAGGGGATGGCGGGGAACCTGATTATATGGTCATAATAAGGGAGCTCGAAACAAAGGCCAAACTGGAGGAGAAGGATAGGATGATAGAAAACCAGGCGAACCAGATAAAGAAACTCTCCACCGCCTCGGATCTCAAATCCCAGTTCATAAACAACATATCACACGAGCTCAAAACCCCGCTCACCAGCATAAAGGGTTTTACGAAACTGATGCACGATGGGGAATTCGGAGAGCTCAACAACGAACAGAGGGGCTATCTTGACACGATACTGGAGGAATCGGATAGGCTGTTGCTCATAATACAACAGGTGCTTGATGCGTCAAGGTTGGAAGCAAACAAGGTTAAGCTTGACATGAGGGGGGTGGACATGAAAAGCCTTAAGGACAGCCCGAGCATAAAGGCATTGGAGGAAGCGGCAAGGAACAAAGGGTTGAAGTTTTCATGGACCGTGGATTATAACGTACCAGAGATAGTGGTCGATACCAATAGGCTAATACAGGTATTTGTGAACCTCATAGGCAACTCCATAAAGTTTACAGAACATGGTGGGATAAAAATCCGCGTAACGCGGAAAAGCAAGAAAACGGTGCAGGTCGATGTCGAGGATACGGGGATAGGGATAAACGACGACGACAAAAGGAAGATATTCAAGAAATTTTATGAGGCTCCGAAGAAGGGGCTGACGAAACAGGACGGTGCCGGCACGGGACTTGGATTGTCGATAACCAGGAGCATAATAAACCTGCACGGCGGAAGGATATCCTTCGATTCGCAACAGGGCAAGGGCACCAGATTTTACTTCACATTGCCTGTCAGCCCGAAGCAGAAGAAGAAAGAGCCGGTATGACAGGTCAATAGGAGAGGTCAGGTTTCCTGCCCCTTATCTCTTCAACCACGGTGCCCATAAAATCCTCCATCGACAGGCCGTGCACCTGTTTTCCAGACCTGCTCCTTACAGTTATCTTCCCCTCATCGGCCTCTCTCTTGCCCAGTATCACCATATAGGGTATCCTCTGCTTCTGCGCCTCCCTTATCTTGTACTCCAAGGTCCTGTCGGATAGGTCGATCGATGAACGGATTCCTGACTCTTTTATTGCTGAATACACCTTGCCTGCATACTCGTTGGCCTGCTCGGATATCGGTATCACTACTGTTTGGACAGGAGCAAGCCATGTCGGGAACTTGCCCTGGTAGTGCTCTATCAACACCCCTATGAACCTTTCCAGGGTCCCAAGCAGGGCCCTGTGCATTATGACGGGCGTATGCTGCTTCCCGTCAGCTCCCGTATATTCCAACCCGAACCTTATAGGAAGCTGGTAGTCAAGCTGGATGGTGGCGCATTGCCACTTTCTGTCCATGGAATCGATGACGTCGAAATCTATCTTCGGCCCGTAGAATGCCCCTTCCTTTTCCTTCACTTCATAGGGGATCTTGTGGGATTCCAGCGCCTGTTTCAGGCCGTCCGTGGCTTGGGCCCATAACTCGTCGCTGCCTAGATGATTGTCTGGCATCGTCGAAAGCTTGACAGCATAAGCCATGCCGATGGTAGAGTATACGCTTTTTATCATCCCTATAACCGAATGTATCTCGGCTGGCACCTGCTCCTCCGCCATGAATATGTGGGCATCGTCCTGTG
Organism: Microcaldota archaeon; assembly: GCA_021822165.1. GTDB lineage: Archaea > Micrarchaeota > Micrarchaeia > Micrarchaeales > Micrarchaeaceae > JAKARM01. Next base: position 40,512 of record JAKARM010000003.1, read on the forward strand.
TCATTTCCCGGACCCTGAACAGGCCGGACAGCGCGCCGCTTATCTCGTTCCTATATAGTTTATCGAACGTCGCAACCTTGAACGGCAGCTCCCTGTAGCTCCACTTCCTTGATTTATAGATCATCACCGTCGACGGGCAGTTCATGGGTTTCAGCCCCATCGACTCGTTGCCGACATCGAGCATGAACATGTTTTCCTTGTAATGGTCGTAATGGCCGCTCACATGCCACAGTGCAAGATTGTTCAGCGTCGGAGTGCTTGTCTCCTCATACCCATAAGCGGAAAGCTTTCCCCGTATGAAACTTATCAGTTCACGGAATATTATGTGCCCGTTGTTGTGCCAGTACACATTGCCGGGAGAAACCTCCTGGAAGCTGAACAGGTTCATCCGTTCGCCTATTATCCTATGGTCGGTTTCCGGGATTCCGGAGAAATCGCTTTTCTTCACTATAGAGGTGTTTACGCTTTCCGGCTTCGCCTTCTTGTATGTCTTTTCCTGTTGGCCGGAAGGAGAATAGGTACGGGACTGCTCCGCCAATGGGTGCGCCTTTATGGAGAGCTCCAGTTTCTTGTTCCACCCGAAAGGCGCCTTTGTCGTTTCGAACCTGTCAGAAGAGAGCTTATACATATAATTTACAAGCTGCAGCGCCTCGCCCGGTGCCGCCAGGTTGCTGCTTAGGTGCGCAAAGGGGTAAATGACAAGCTTCTCCCTCTTCTGCTGATGCATGAACGATTCGATATCGCCGAATGCCTTGTCCACGATGGAGTTGGTATCTCCCTTTTCTATGCTCAGGAGTATCACAATGGCGTCCGACACAGTTGAAACGTCCCCGGCAACCGCGTCCTCGTATATGGAAGCTTCGGGCCTTACTGGGTAGAATGTGATCTTGTCGACATCTAATTGTAGGATCTTCATGCAAAACACCATGATAAGAAATAACGATAGATAGTACCGCAAACTTGAACCGCGTATTTATTTGTGGCGCATAATTTTAATACCTTCCCGGGAACCGTTAGGCAGGAGTTCTGCTATGCCCCGCCGTGAATTACCGTTGTATTGCATCCGGCAGGCTGGGTCAGTTGATTGCTAAATGCAAGTTTCAAATATCCGATATAAGGAATCGTAGCGACGACCTGCCCCTGCACCTGGCTCATGTTGGGAGGGACATTAAGGAACTGCATGTCTAGCCCGGGGTTATTGTCCCCTTTTGTCAGGAAATAATAGCTCCCGGTTACGTTTATTATTGCATAGACCCTGTGCACTATATATGAGTCTCCTTCCCTATAAAATAGATCCTGGGGTAAGGTATGATAGACGATTATGGAATTGTTCTGGTCTCCGGTGATGGTGGTATTCCCTATTGTTATCGACCTTATGTAAGCCTCTTCCGCTATTGTACCGTTTTGGAGCCTGACGCTTTGCTCCCCGCAAAGGTACCTTATCGGATTCGATGCTTGCGAGCCGTTGGAAATTATGCTGCCCCCGTCGATCCCGGGACGATATAGGCCGATTGAGTAGCCTGGGGCTATGAACTGGTTGACGCTTATGCCGGAACCAGTTACCTTATATGCGACGCATTCCAACGACTCCAGGCTTGGATTTTGCAAGATAGCGGCCATGGCCGATTTGCTCATGTCGACCATAGGGGCATGTATGTCGCTGGCATTCGCCACCCCCTTTATGATTATCATATCACCCCTCGAAAGGACAGGGAGCATGCTGCAGCTCGGCACGACATCAAGGGGATGGCTGGTGCCTAGCAGCGAAGTCAGAACCACCCATATGAAGGCTATGATTATGACGGTCGTGAATAATTCCATGATGCCTTTCTTGGTGCCCTGTTCTGCAAGGCTATTAAAAACCTCCAGGACGACGAGGGACCCCAGGGAGATGAGGATAGCCGCACCGAATAGCAGGGAAAGGGAGCCATTCCCCTGATAATGGATATAGAGTATGAAAAAGGCCGCAAGCAACAGGTATAGGGGCAACGTAGATATCTGTTTTTTCTTCTTTGCCCTGCTGGACTTCGCCCGGGCATTTCTAGTAGTCTTGGTTTTGATAGGATCATCTAGTTATATACGCTGCGCGAGGCCATCTCAATGCCAACAGGCTTGGATTCCCCTGCCTGTTTCGTGATGCCTATCGCCGTGTCAGCCGCGGTTATCAAAGCGTCATTATGGCTGACCACTATGAACTGGGATTTGGCGCTAAGCTCCTTTATCAGTTTGGAAAGCTTCTTCGAATTTTCCTTGTCAAGTGCAGAATCGATCTCGTCGAAAATGTAGAAAGACTTCGGTGACATCATCTGTATCGAAAATACCAGCACGAGGGAGATCAAGGATTTTTCCCCACCTGACATTGTCTCCATAGTGACCGCCTTCCCGGATCCGGAACGCACGTTTACAAGCAGGCCGGAACTGAATGGTTCATGCGGGCTGGACAGCTTGAGGGTAGCCGATCCATCGAATATATAACCGTACAGTTTCTCGAAATTCTTGTTTACCGCGGTGAAGGTCTCGTTGAATACATTTAATTTCTTGGATTCGATCTCCTCGACCATGGAGAGTATGGAATTCTTTTCACTTTCCAAAGTCAATATCTTTTGCTTGGCCTCGTCTGCCTCCTCCTTCCGCACCCCGTACATCTCCGGGGCCTTCAGGTTGACATTGCCCATCTTCGACAAATTCGCCTTGGATACTGCAAGGATGTCCTCCATCTCCTTTATGCTGGCGTATTTTATTTCGGACGCGTCGGTATAGGAGGGAAGTTCCGCCTTTATGTCCCCCATGCGTATCTGAAGCTGTGCTATTGTCCCCTCAAGGAGCATGAGCTCCCTTCTTGACCTTTCGGCTTCGGCTTCCAAACGGCCCTTATCCTGTCCAAGCCTAGAAAGGAGTTCCTCCGAGGCGCTTAATTTCTGGTACAGTTCTGTGGTCTTGCCGCCGTGGCCAGTTATCTTGGCTTCGAGTTCCGATTTCTTTCCGGCGAAAGAGGATATTTCGCTGCCTATTTCCTCTTGTCTGGCCTTTAATGATTTCCTTTCGGCTTCCATCTGGTTCATTTCGGATGCCACGACGACAAGCCGTTGCGACAATATTTCATTCTCTTTTGAAAGGGAGGCCACCGAGGCGACAAGCCCGTTCAGTTCGGAATTGAGCGCTTTCAACCTCTCCTTGTTTACCTTTCCCTGCGCCCCTCCACGGTTCGAGACGATACTGCTTATCTTCGTGTACAGTATGGAATTTTCGGATCGCAAGCCATCCATTTTTGAACCGTAATCAGAAAGCCTTTTCAGCAGTTCGGAATGCCTTTGCGTAAGGGAAGCCATAGATGTTTCGCAGTCATTTATTGCCCTCTTTATCGACCTCTCCCTTTCCGCCAGCATGCCCATGTAGGACATTCCCATTTCCGCTTCCATAGTATTGGCAATCCTTCTTGCCTCTATATTGGATAATTCCCTTTTCAACGACTCTATTTTTCCTTCCGCCACGGATATGGCTTCCATCTTCCTTTGCTTTTCAGAGGTCATGGTGGCAAGCCTCTTTTCGAGGGAGGAAAGGAGGATTGGGGGTTTGATGTTGCCTCCGGTTATTATTCCTGCCGGCTCTACCAGGTTGCCGTCGATGGTCACAAACCTGTAGGAACCGAACCCTATCTTTTTCGCATCCTCCAGGCTATCCACCAAATAGGTATTGGAGAAAACGTATCGGAATGCCTTCTCATACCTCTTATCGAAGGAAACAAGGGATATTACAGGCACCATCCTTGTTTTTTGGGCAGGGGGGATTTCCTGCCTTACCACTATGTCCTCCAAGGGTATGAAAGAGGCCCTCCCAAGGCCCTTTGATTTGAGCGCAGTTATGGCGCTCTTTGCCGTCTCGATCCTGTCAACGACAAGATAGTTAAGCCTGCTTGTGGCCGCCGCATTGATGGCCATCATGTGCTTTTCATCATACTCCATCAAGTCATGCACCCTGCCGTAAAACCCTGTCTTTATGCTCGGCTTTATGGCATTCACTATGCGATCCTGCCCACCCGAAGCAAATATCGCCTCCCTCACCCTCAGCAGCTCTTCATCCAGCTTGCCGATTTCTGACCTTATATCAGTGATTGCCACGTTCGCCTGGGAGATCTTTTGCGAGATGCTCGACGATTCCGCCCTTAGCCCTTCGGCGTCAGATGCAAGCTTTAACTTCTCGGAGCCTTTGGATGCCATCTCCGAGGCTATAGAGGAGAGCGCCTCATTATTGGCGTTTGTGTTTCTTTTCTGTTCCTCGATGGAGGCGGAGCAGACCGCAAGGTCGTGCGACACCCTCTCAACCTCCCTGGATATTTCCGACATTGCCGCCTGGTTTGCCTCATACTTCTCGGTTATGTCTGTTGGCCCATGATCTTCGCCATCGCTGGTATCGTATGAGCCCAGCATCTTTTCAATATCCGATATCTTCGGTCTTTTGAAGGATATCTCTTCCTCGTTTGAGGCGATTTTCTTTTTGGCTTCTGACACCTCTACAGACAGTATATCCATCCGTCCTTTTATGCTGTCCAACCTTTCTAGGATTGTTGCCTGCTGCGATTTCCTTACGGCAACCTCTTTTGACACCTCGTCTATCTGTCGGTTGATAGAGTTGGCCTCCATCGACCTCTCATTAAGCTGTTTTGAGAGTGCATCTCGTTCCGATGAGGCCGCGGCCAGCCTGGATCTTGTGCTTTCTATAGAGAGTTCAACCTCCTTGAGAAACTCCGATTTCGCTTGGAGGGCGGAGAGGGATTTCGAATGCTCTTCCTGAAGCTGCTTCTCCCTAGCTTTCAGTATAGTATAGCTTGTGTCTCTTATTGTCTTGGAAAGCTGCTGGTAGGTCTCGGCATCGGCCTTCTCGGCCTCGAGCTCCTTGAGGAACCCCTCCCGTTCCCCCAGCATTATCTTGGCCCCGCCAAGCTTGTCCTCGACTTTCGAAAGCTCTTTTATTGCGGCGTTCTTCTTGTCGTCGAACTCGCGTATTCCGGCGGCAACGTCTATCAGCTCCCTCCTCTCCTTTGGATTGAGAGAGATTATCCGCGATATCTCCCCTTGTGTTATGGTGTTGGTCTCGTCAATCCCGCACCTGTTGGCATTAAGGAGATCCATGATTTTCTGGCGGTCTGCCCTGTTGCCGTCAAGGCGGTAGCTTATCCCCTTGTTGGATCGGACCGCCCTGGAAATCTCGAATGGGTTCTGGCCAAGGAAAGAAACGGAAACTCTCGCGGTCTTTGCCTTGTCTTCAGGGTTCGGTTTGGCCATAGAACTGATAAGCTGAGATGATGAAAGGACCCTCATGCGCCTTAAGGATGTTTCGCCGAGAGCGAAAAGGAGCGAATCGCATATGTTTGACTTGCCGGACCCATTTGGTCCGACTATGCAATTGAACCCCTTGCCGAACCTTATCGTGGACTGCTTAAAGGATTTGAAATTGTGCAAAACCAATTTGTCTATGACAGCCATAGTATTCCACCAGGGTCGCTCGCCGGGAGGATAAAAATCCTGACGTATCTTTTGATTATTTGTATATTTTATACCTTTCCCCGTGCAACTTGCATCGCAGTCTGCCGCATGGCAGGATTGCCGCTAGGCATGGGATTTGTTTGAGAGATGCAGCGCTATCACGGAATCTGCATGCTGTGATGTCACCACTCCGATGATCTTTCCGGCTTTCACCACGGCAGCCATTCCGGAGTTGGCATGCTGCATCTTCTCCATCGCCCTGAGAAGGCGGGATCCGGCAGCTACCGAGGGTATGTCCACCCCTATCTCTTTTACCAACCCCACGCCATCGCCATTGCTGCGTCGGAACTGGCCATTGACGGGCAGGCGCGCCACCGCCTTCACGGAGGTCCCATCCTTATAGAGGACAATGTAAGTATGCGCCTTAACCATCTTCGGATACAGGTCTGGAAGCCTGGTGTTTTTATCCACAAGGATAAAGTTGGTAGAGGTGGCGCTGCCCACCCCGATACCGGAGGCATTCTTCTTTATATAAGCGGACCTCAGCTCCGCCTGCGCGCCGTCATAGAGAAATAGCGCTATTATGGCATCGTATATTATCAGGAATTCCCTGTAGCCCGGACTATATCCCTTCCACAGAAGAGCGAAGGCCGTTGCAGCGGTTATGAATATAACAAGGGCTATCTCGCTCACCTTTACTGCGATTTGCGTAGCCCTGAAGAAATCCATCTTCTGCTGCAGGTAGCTGCGCAATATCCTTCCGCCGTCGACAGGGAAGCCGGGGATCAGGTTGAAAAACCCGAGCACCAGGTTTATCTCTAGTATGAGGAACACTGCATCATGCAGGGGCGTGGCTCCGGGAAGGAATAGGAGGAGGACAAGGGAGATGAACCCCATTACGATATTCGACATCGGCCCTGCCAATGCTATGACGGCCTCGTCGTGGGGTTTTGTCCCGTCCAAGTCCATCACGGACATGCCGCCGATAGGAAGCAGTATGATTTTAGTCACTTTCACATGATAGCGTTTGGCAGTCAAGGAATGGGAAAGCTCGTGTATCAGCACGAAGAGGAATATCACGATCCAGAAAAAGAGATACGCGGGACTAAGCAGCATAAAAACCAGAAGAAGGAGGACAAAAGACCAATGGAGTTCTACGTCTATCCCGAATAACCTGCCGATTGTAGGGGATAGGCCGGACATTGAGACACTATAGCATTAGGGAACCGCACCCCTATAAACCATATGGGCAGGAAGTCATCCCGTCTCCTTGATTATGGTTATGGGGATTATGTCCTTGTCGAACTCCATTTCCGCAAGATCAAGGGGGTTTATAATTCCTGCAGGGACCTTTATCAGCGGCGGGGCCCCGTAAGCAAGCTGCAGCGCCCTCGCGCCTATGATGCGCGCTTTCTCGTATTTCGTATATTCTTCCATTGATAACACCTTATATCGGGTTGGGCTTGAACTTCTCCTTGACATCGGCCATCTCCCTGGAGACAATCCCCTTCCAGGCCATAAACTCCTTTGGCGACTGTGGATATCTGGAATATAATTCATTGAGCTGCTTCATCTTTTTCACTACGTGGAGCAAGTTGGTGAAGGCCGAAAGATTCGATGCCCCTTTGAGTATCATCTTGAACTTGGATGCCAGCCCCAATTCCGGAACGTTGCCGTAGCTCAATGACTCTGCCTCGCTCGGAGAAAGGAAATTCTTCATCCCGTAGTTTATGACATCGTTGTTGAGGGACTGCAGATATATCCTGAATACCTCCAGCGCCGCGGTCTTCTTGCCGTAGAGATTGTTGAACTCCAGATTATACTTCCACAACGAATCTATGCCAACATCGCCTTTCGAAACAGCGTATGCCGCGTTCTCTCCCGCAAGTATCCCTGACACCATCGCCGGCCCTATGCCTCCGGCGCTTATCGGGTTCGGCATTGCCATGCTGTCTCCGGCCCCGAGATAGCCATTGAATACAAGGCTCTCCATTTGACGCCTCACGGCCACGGACCAGTACCCCTTGCTGCCGTTATGCCCTTCGGTGAAGGGTTTGATGTTCTTCACCACTGGATTTGTCCTGACATATTCGTCCATGAGGCTGTGAAGGTTGTCGTTCTTCTTGAGCTTTTCATTGCGTATGCCGAGGCTCCTCCTCTGCACGCCTATCCCTATATTCACCTTGTTGTCGCCTTTTGGGAAAACCCATCCATAACCGCCAGGGGCTATCTCCTGGTTAAGGTGTATTATCGCATTCTTGGGGTCATAGAAATTAAGGTCCTCGTGGTCGAGCTCGAACTCGTAGAGGAATCTGCCGGTGGACTCGATATCGTCTATGTCGATATCGCGCTCGACATAGGGGTTCTCGGGAAGCTTTCTCCTTATCGTTGTCGCTATGCCAAGGGCATCTATGACTACCTTTGCCTTGAACTCCTTATGCTCCTTGCCGGCATCTTTCCCTGCGACACCAACGACAAAATTGTTCTCTATCAATGGGCGTTCTACTTCAAAATTCGGGAGGTATTCCACCCCGCTCTTCAAGGCGAACTCGAGGAGCTTCGTCTCGAACTTGGGCCTGTTCAGGATATACCCCTCGCCTTCGAAAAGAAACTTCGACTTGAGGTCCGGTGAAAGGGCATAGACCCCGTCCACCTTGTTGTTCAGCTCCGGATGCGAAAAATCCAGCCCTGTTCTAGAAGTTATGAATTGAAGGTGGGAGCTTGCCACCGCATCCCCGCATACCCAGCCCCAGTTGGTCTTCTTCCCGACCTCCGTGCGGTCGTTCCTATCAAGGAGGAGGACCTTCGCGCCGCCTTTTGAGGCGGTGGCTGCGGCGAGCAGACCAGCCATACCTGCACCTGCAACTATCACATCATACATGTTCTCGGTCATAAAAACACTTATGCATAAGCACGCGCTGTTCCAGCGGATAAAGGATAAATATGGATAGAAGGGTTTTGGGGACAAGATATTTAAAGGCTTTTAGGCATATTGTGCCCGTTGGGCCCATTACCGATGCGCTGTCTGTACTCGCCCTGGGAAGGAAAGACGCCGATTCAGACAGATGCCACATCCTTGAATGCATGGAGCCGGACCCCTGCCTCGTCAGAGGAGCTGAATACCTCTATGCGCACGCCCATCCTTTCAGCCATCTCCAGCAACCGCTGTATCTCAGGGACGCCAAGGACGCTATCGTTCACAAGAACGATTCTTGCCTCGTAATTATCTATGGATTCTTCCACCCCGGGAATGCCGTAATGGGATTTCCCAGAGACTAAGCCGCTCAGGAATTCCTCCAGATTCTGGAATTCGGACCTTAGGCGTTCCCGGGATAGCAGGGAGGAGAGGCTGCCGCTCTTTATCAGCTCGTACACCCCGGGCTTTTCGGCACTGCTTGTGCTCTCGAAGATCATGCGCTTGGTCAGCTTGCCCGAAAGGCCTGATTCGGAAATGAACTTCGAGATGTTGTCTTTTGTGAACCCGGGCCCGGCCAATACCACGACGCCGGTATCCATGCTCTCTGAAACCTCTATTATCTTCCTGAAGTACTTCTTTTGGGCATCGTCGAAATCCTTCGGCTTCATCCTCTTGCTCAGCCTGCTGTATATGTGGTCCAGGAATTCGATGCCATACCCGAGCAGATAGGCGGGCAGCGCCTTCTCATCGTCAATCACGATTATCCCGAGCCTTGGCCTGCGCGTGCTGGACACCGCCTCGCCCACAATCTTCCGCAGATAGTTAGGCCATGAGGATTTCGTCAATTCTAGTATGTCCCCGACCCCTATGTTTATCGTATGATAGCTGTTCAGCCTTACGTAATCGAGAGGCCGGCCTTCGACTATCTTTCCCATCACCCTCAGGTGCTGTGCATTCCTGTCGAGCTCGGTCTTCTCCACCCTCACGGCCACGACGACCTCTTTAAGTTCGCCGACGTCGCTATCGCTGGCCCTGAACCTGCGCATGCTCTGGGATTTTACAATATCGTTGGCGAATGTCAGCCTCTGCACCGTCCAAAGGTCCTCGAAGGTGTCGACCTTAAGCTTTATCCGGCCATCGAATTCGTAGAATTTTATAACCTCCATACGGCACAATGCATATGGGTGGCTGGAGGATATAAAAGTTTTGTTGTATATGCGCCATGCAAAGCCTTTTAAGTTTTTTATGAAAGAGAGTAGTGGTAGGCGGGGCTTTGCATGCATAAAAACGGTATTTTGTTCTTGGCAGTCATATTTACCTTTTCATTCGTCCTACTGGCCGGAACGGCGCACTCCTCATATACGGTCACTGCAATCAATACCACGGTGACGCTCAACACCAATACGAGCGCCGAAGTCATAGAGGTGCTCAACGTAAGCATCAGCAATACTTCGGTGAAGCAATACTCTTCCGACAGGGTCGCATTGAACCTTTCATTAAGCGACTGGCAGTCGTTGATAGGACCGTCGCTGGTCCAGCACATAATAAACCCGCATACGGGAGTTTCTGATTTCAAGTTCCTCCCGGGGCCGCTGGAGAACGAGCAGTATGGCGGCAGGGCAGACATAATAATGAGCTATGTGGTCAAGAACGTAACCACGGTCTCCGAGCCCTCTCCGAGGAAATTCTTATACTCGTTCAACCCCTCCGTGTTCAATTTCGAGCATGGGGTAAGCGGCGAGATACTGCCGCAAAACTCTACGCTCAACATAGTGCTGCCTCCAGGGGCGCAGATCCTCTCAGTATACCCGATACCCGATTCGCCGGTGTACGGGTTCGCAAAGAACTACCAGAACGTCTCCGAATTTTCGTGGTTTTATGGGGAACCGCTGTCGAAATTCACCCTGAACTTCGTAGTGACAGAAGGGCTTGAAGAGGAGGTATTCGGATTCCTATCGGCAATATACCAAAGGCTGGGGGTGCTCGCATACATAATAATAGCCATCGCCATAATATCGTTCGTGGCATACACGTATTATAGAGCGACCAAATAAGGTGAGGGTCTTGCACGAATATGAGAGAAAACTTCTATCCGTACTTTCGGGTGCGGCTTCCGGGAACATCGAATCCATAGCGAAAGCCACGTCAATGGAAAGGGATCAGATAATGTGGGCGGCGGAATCCCTCGCCGCGCTCGGGGCGGTCAATGTATCCAAAAGCAGGACAGAGGAAGCAACGCTCACAGAGGAGGGGAGAAGATACCTGGGCGAATTCCCGGAGGAGAGGGTAATCAAGGAAATGGGAGGGAAGAGCGCAATACTCGACAAACTGGACAACATAGGGCTGCTGTGGGCTAAGAAGAATGGATGGATAGCGATAAACGATAAATCAGCCCATGCGACAGAGGAAGGAAAGAGGGCGGCGTCGGGGAAAGAGTACATGCCACGTACCGTACTTAACCTGCTGGACAAGAAGGGGGATGCTGCCGGTTCCGATCCCGACATTATAGAGACGCTCGTAAAAAGGAAACTCGTCAGAATAAAGGAGCATACGATAATAACAAGGATAGAGATCACGGCTGCCGGAAGGAAGATGCTCGCCAACGACGGCAGTGGCGGGGGGGGGATAGGGCAACTCACCAGGGAAATCATCACAGGGGGAGGGTGGAGGAATTCAGGATTCAGGAAGTATGACGTAAGCAGCCCGGCGGAGGCAAGATACCCTTCCCGCATGCACCCCATGCGCGAGTTCACAAACAAGATGAGGCAAGTCTGGTTCAACATGGGGTTCACGGAAACGCTTGGGCCGATGATAGAGCCGGCTTTCTGGAGCTTCGATGCGCTTTTTTCCCCACAGGACCATCCGACAAGGGAGATGCAGGACACCTTCTTCCTGTCGAACCCCGAAACCATCGATGTTGAAGACATGGCACTTTTCAGGAGGGTTAAGGCGATGCATGTCAAGGGAGGGGGCAGGGAATGGAGGGAGGAAGTCGCGAAGCAGGCGCTCCTGCGTGTACATACAACCAGCGTCTCGGCAAGGAGCATATACAAGCATGCCAAGGAAGATGAGGGAAATTTCCCGATGAAGCTTTTCTCGATAGGAAGGACATTCAGGAATGAGAGCATAGACTACAAGCACCTTGCGGAATTTCACCAATCCGACGGCATAGTGATCGGCAACAGGCTCGGCATCTCCAACCTCCTGTACATATTGAAATCTTTTTACAGGGAGATGGGGCTGGATGTCGAGGGGAAGGGCAAGCTTAAGATAAAGCCCTCTTACTTCCCATTCGTGGAGCCCGGTCTGGAGGTAAATTATTTCGACGAGAACAGGGGCGAATGGATAGAGCTCTGCGGGGGAGGGATAATAAGGAAGGAGATAACAAAGGCGCTCGGCACGAACAAGACGGTCCTGGCGTGGGGCATGTCGGTAGAGAGGCTGATGTTCGATACGCTTGGGATAGAGACCCTTATGGAACTCTACAGGAACGAAGTGGGATGGCTGAGAAAGAGAAAACCCATTGAGAGGTAATCCGCATGGCAACGATAACTTTTGATACCAAGGACCTTGTTGAGGAGTCGGGGGTCGGGGACCTCGATAGCGCGATAAACAAGATAGGGATGGAGATAAAGAGCGAGGAGATGGGCGAGATCTCGATAGACATAACGCCCAACAGGCCCGACCTCCTGGACATCACCGGGCTCGGGAGGGCGTTGGGCAACATTACGGGGAAAAGGATAAGGGAGGGGGGGCGATACGTTGTCAGGAAGGAACCGATAACGGAAGTGAAAGTTGGCAGGGGCGTAAAGGACGTCAGGCCGTTCATATCCGCAGTGGTGGCGAAAGGGATCGACCTTAAAGGCAACAGGCTCAGGTATCTCATAAATTTCACGAACAAGATTGCAGACACTTATGGAAGAAGAAGGAAAAAGATAGCGGTCGGCATCCATGATTTCGACAAGATCAAGGGGCCATTGGTCTATGACGCCAGGGCCGAAGGGAAGATCATACCGCTCGGAGACAGTGAAGAGATGGGATTCGGCAATGTCATGTCGATGCACGCGAAGGGGCGGGAATACCATGATGCGATAGCAATGGAGGGCAAAAAACCGAACAGGTACCCGATGATAAGCGATGCGGAGAAAACGATTGCACTGGTGCCGATAATAAATTCGGCAGGCACGGCGGTGACCGAGAGTACGCGCAATATACTGGTGGAGGTGACAGGGACATCGGAAAAGGGGATAGGCGAGATAGCGGACCTTCTGGCGTGCTCGTTCATGGATGGCGGGGCCGAGGTGTATCCCGTAAACATCTCATATGAAGGAAGGAACAAGACAATTACTCCCGGGCTCAAGTACAGGGAGGTTACGATCAGGATGTCCGCCATAGATAAGACGGTCGGCCTGCACATCGATGGAAACGAGATAGTCAGATATGCGAACATGACGGGATACACCGCATCAAAACATGGAAAGGCCGTCACACTCAACGTCCCGCCATACAGGACGGATTTTCTGAACGAACAGGATGCAATTGACGACATAGTGATGGCCTATGGGTATGAGAATATAAACCCGGCGCCGATCGCGGGCCACAGCATAGGGGTGCCCCACAGGGAAATGGAAAGATCCAACTCATTGGCTGAATTTGCCATAGGGCTTGGGTTTACGGAGGCGTTCAACCAATACCTTACCAATGAGAACAACGAATTTGTGAAGATGAGGAGGAAATACGACGAAAAAAAGGCCATAAGGACCGCTTACTCGAAAACGGAGTCGCTCAATATGCTCAGGAGCTCGGTCCTCCCGTCGCTGCTCCAGAACCTGGGGATATCATCGCATGAAAAGCTGCCGCAGATGCTGTTTGAGATAGGCAGCGTTTTCAGCATCGATGGCGGGAAGGTATCGGAAAAGACAAGTATGGCATTGGTCAGCGAGCATGCGAAGGCCGATTTCTCGGAAATCAAGGGATATGTCGTCTCGCTTCTGGAGAGGTTGGAAATCAATGCAATGATAAAAGAGCACCAGGACGGTGCATTCATAGAAGGAAGATGCGCTGCGGTCGTCCGGAATGGGGCTGTTATAGGGGTATTCGGCGAGGTGCATCCGGAGGTCCTGGCAAATTTCAAACTTGAGGAACCCGTAGTGGCAGGGGAAATAAGCTTCGGCAAGGCAGGGATATAGTTATAGCGTGCTGACGCACGGAAAGGCGGCAGGTTTTTTATGGCAGAAGCCGTAACAGGTATTGATTAACATAGATATAGGGCATCAGCATGGTGGATAAGATTAACGATTTTGTATGGGAGGTAAAAAGGGACGCTGACGCAGAGATGAATGTCCCTGTCAGGATATACGCCAATGAGACCATAATCAAGGCGATGCAGAGGGACAGGACCCTTAAGCAGGCGGTCAACGCAGCAAAACTGCCAGGAATCGAAAGGCAAATGCTGGTCATGCCCGACGGCCACGAAGGATATGGGTTCCCGGTAGGGGGGGTTGCAGCGTTTGGCGCGGATGACGGAATAATATCCCCGGGGGCCATAGGGTTTGACATAAATTGCGGAGTGCGTTTGATAAGAACGGAGCTGAAGGCGAGCGAGATACGGGGCAAGATGGGCCGCCTGATGGATGCGCTGTTCAAGAACATACCCAGCGGGGTCGGCAGCAAACTGAATACGGGATTTACCTACAGGGACCTTGAAGGGGTATCGGTGGAAGGGGCATCGTACGTGATAGGGAAAGGGTACGGGTCAAAGGAGGATATAAACCGCATAGAGGAAAACGGCAGGATGGAAGGGGCAAACCCGGACGACGTAAGCGCAATGGCCAAAAAGCGGGGAGTGAAACAGCTTGGCACACTTGGCGCAGGAAACCATTTCCTAGAGATCCAGAGGGTGGAAAGCGTAAACGACGAAATGACCGCAAAGGCATACGGGATCGAGAAGGATTCAGTGGTGGTGATGCTCCATACGGGGTCCAGGGGATATGGCCACCAGGTATGCAGCGATTACCTCAAGGTGCTGTCCGACTACCAGAGGAGCAAGAACATCAAGCTGCCGGATCCTGAACTGAGCTATGCGGAGGTCGGATCGAAGGAGGCCGAAAGCTATCTCGGCGCCATGCGGTGCGCAGTTAATTTCGCATTCGCGAACAGGCAGATGATGACCCACCTGGTGAGGAAGAGCTTCGAGGAGGTGATGGGAAGGAAGGCGGAGGATATGGGGATGGATCTCGTATACGATGTCGCCCATAATATCGCAAAGCTCGAGGAGCACGAAGTGGACGGGAGGAGAAAGAAGCTCTACGTGCATAGGAAGGGGGCAACAAGGGCATTCGGGCCAGGGAGAAAGGAGGTACCGGACATATACAGGAAGTACGGGCAGCCAGTATTGATACCCGGAAGCATGGGAACAGCAAGCTACGTGCTTGCCGGGAGGGAGGAGGCGATGGAAAACACGTTCGGGTCGTCGTGCCATGGGTCGGGGCGGGTCATGTCAAGGCACCAAGCCATCAGGGAGATACCGGCATCGAAGACGCTGGAGGACCTGAAGAGGAAATCTATCGAGATAAGGATAAGGAACAAGCAGCTCGTCAGCGAGGAGGCGGAAGGGGCATACAAGAATGTGGACGACGTCGTATCGACAATAGAAAATGCAAGGATATCAAACATAATCGCAAGGCTCGTGCCGCTCGGAGTCGCGAAAGGATGAGGGTTATAGCGTCACCTAAAAGTTTTACAATAGATCATGGAGTTCCGTTATTAGAAGAGAGGATCCAAAAACAGTCAGAAGTATGGCGGTGTTGCTGCCGGCAGGGGCATTTTTACCTGCCTATGCGGTTATTGGGCTTTCAAAGGGCATTATGACCGTCTAAGGTTGGGATTTTCTTCACCAATGCCTTTATCGTTCCCGAGCTCTTCAGCGTCCAAAAGGCAGTATCGGCATTGTCGAACCGCTTCATGAGCGCGAGGGCGAGGATGGAATCCTCCAGCCCCTCAAAATTCACCTTGAGGATTAACCTCTTCGGATCGAGAAAACGCATTATCCGCGGGTTCACCCTGTGGTAATTCATCTCTCCGACAAGGAACCTTATCTTCCTGTAGAACTCGCGTTCCAGGTTGGATACCGACTCAATGTTCGTCTCCCTGCTTGTCTCGACAAGAAGGTATCTCGACTTTTTTCTCATCATTCAGATACCGATAATTTTTTTATTCAGCGTGTTGAGGCTGTACTTTGCATATTGCCTGTCTGCGCCAATCATCCTTGAAACCTCTATCATCTGCGGTGCGGAAAGAAGCTGGTCGATGGAACTTGCCATGCTTGCGAATGAGACCTCGATATCCAGCGAGCGGGCATGCTTCATGATATTTCCGGCACGGTATACGTTCTTAGAGCGCTCGCCTGCTTCGGTGAGTGTTATTGCGCCGAGGGGGATCACCAGCATGCAGTGGTTGACCCTCATCGCCTCCATGAGCTTTTTGTCTATGTAGAGATCGGCGATTGCGACCGCCCCCACCCCCCTGCGGACATGCTCGAGCAGTTTGTCCTTTTTGGTCCCGTATGCCAGCCGTGCGCCATAGTTGTTCTTCTCGTCGGCATATGCGACCTCGAAATCGGCCCCGGAAATGGATATCCTCTTGAAGCCAAGGCGACGGGCCAGGCCGTCCGTCAATTCGCATCCCCGTCCGGCTATGTCATAGAAATCCAATGCAACACCTCAAGCGACATCCTGTTTTGCCGTGCCGAATATCTCCCTCTCAAGCACCTCCTTCGTCTTTTTCTGCGGAATCAGGAGCTTGACGAGCTTTGTATGCCCCCGTATGCCCTTCCCGGATTCGTACGAAGCTATGAGCCCTTGCAGCTGCAGCTCTGAAAGGTACTTGCGGTACCACCTTTCGCTCTTCGCCTCCTTGTGCAGGCTGTCCGAGATCGACTTGTACCTGTTGTATATCTCGCCGCTGAATAGGTATGTATCGACCCCGTCAGTCAGCTTCTTGTATGTGCCTCCGCTCAAGGTCAGCAGCACTATCGAGTAGAGAACCATCTTCTGATGCTCTGGGAGCGTCGATATCAGGTCGTATATGATCTCGTTCTCCGATATGCGGAGGGCTTCCTCCGCCTCTTTCATGCCTATGGTCGTGGATCCGGAATCTTCGGCAAGCTCTCCCGCCTTCGAGAGGATCTTGAGCGAAAACCTTGCATCCCCGCCCTCCCTCGCCGCACCTGCTGCGACATAGTGCAATATGTCGTCCCCGATCACGCCCGCCTTGAAACAGGCCATGGCCCTGTCCTTTATTATAGCATATACCTCGTTGGCGTTGTATGGGGAGAAGACGAGCTCGGACTCGTACAGGGTCGACAGGCTTCTGGGATCGAGATCCTCTTTGAAGGTGATCTTGTTGGCGACACCGATGAGAGCGACCCCGCCTGCGCGGATGTCGCTGTTTATCCTAGTAAGCGTATATATCAAGTCGTCAAGATCCTTGACTATGTCTACCTCGTCCAATATTATTATCAGGGTCTTGTTGTCCTCCTCTATCCAGTTGGTGAGCTTCTCGTACAGGTCGACGGTCCCATACCCCCTTCTGGCATATGTAGGCATGTGATCGTTTATCACCTTGTTCAATACCCTGAACCTGGAGTTGTATATCCTGCAATTAACATAGGATATCCTTGCAGAGGTATTGGGTATGCTCCTTATCTCCCCAGCAACATAGAGGACACAGGAGGTCTTGCCTGTCCCCGTCTTGCCGTAGAGGAACAGGTTCCTGCCCTTTTCCCCTTTTAGCGCAGGGGCTATGGCCTTTTCTATGTTGCCTATCTCCGCCTCCCTGAACAGCAGCCGCTTAGGCATATAATGAGGGGACAGTATCTCCCTGTTGGAAAAAATGTTGGATTCTACAAGGAGATCTTTTAATGGGGGCATGTTAACACGCAGAGAGAACGTTTAGGATAATGTCCTTTACATCTTTAAAGCGTTTATCCTTTTTGGACGGATTATAGACTCCATAACGCAACAGGTCATGCCTCAGTGCACCGATAGGTACTCCTTCAGTTTGAGCAACGCCTCTGCCCTGGCAGGGAGTGGCGTTTGGCTGTCGCGCGACAGTTCCGCCATGGTGCGCGTGCTCCCGTCGGGCACGAATATTGGGTTCCATCCAAACCCCTCGGGGCCCCGGGGTTTGGCAGTTATGGTGCCCGTAGTCTTTCCGATGAACGGCTTTATGCCGCTTTCGTCGCAAAAACAGACGGCCACCTTTACGTACGCAGTCCTGTCGTCGAAGGCGTCCAATATCCTGCAAAGTCCGTCGGTCCCGATCGAATCGTACGCCCATTTTATGAAGGCTCCCGGAAATCCGTTAAGTGCGTTGAAAAAAAGCCCCGTGTCCTCTACGAACAGGGGCTTGTTGACATGGGCGTATGCCCTTGCAGCCTTGTCCATGGCCACCGCCATAGGGTCAAGGGATTGGATCTCTTTTATGTCTACAGAGACATTGGAGAGCTCCATGCCCATTATCGACTCTGCCTCTGCAAGTTTGGACAGGTTGGAAGTCACGAAAAGGGGAAGCGCCATGCTGCCACATCATATATGTTCCAGGAGCCCCGACTTCTTCAGTACGTCGGAATCCATCTTGCTGTACCTCCACACTATATCCCCCTTCTTGTCGCTCTGCACGACCCATGGCCGGACTATCACGAGATCGTCCATCTTTATCCAGAACATCCTCTTGTACTTCACAGGTATCGTGCACACGCGTTCGTTCCCGTCATTGCACCGGACTAGGAAGTTGGTTGCCCCTCCGGCCTTGGCTACAAGCCCGACCACCTCGCCCTTCGCCGGCATCCTGGTCCTGTGCTCGGCCCCTTCCGACTCGCCCCGGCGGGAATAGCCTCCCGGTTTTTTGCCCTTATACCACCCCATTGACACACCTAATAACTCTTGACCCCGTACCTTGCACCGCATGCCTCGCAGACGAATATGGACATGCCGCGTCCTGCCGCTTCGAGATGCGAATCCGGCTTATGGCACTCCTTGCAGATAACATAGACCTCGAAGAACCGCTTTATCCTGTGGTCTATTTCTGCATTCGTGAACCTGCCGTTGATTATGAACCTCTGGTCCTCGACGTCTATCGGCACGCCAAGCTCCCCGCTGAGGTACCTCGCTATTTCCTGCAGCTTCCTCCTCGCCTTGTCGGCTATGAGCGCCGCATTCCTAACCACTGTCTTGCTCCCTTGGATCAGAACGTCGGCCTCAGGTATCACGAAATCGGACTTTTCCGCAGACCTTTGGGGCATCTTTGAAAATGCCGCATCTAGAAGTTCATTATACTCATCGTCACTCAAAAGAAACACCACGTACAGGAAGATTGCGGATTATGCGGATGCCGTCAATAACAATCCGGCGCCGGAGCGCAATCCAATATAGTATATTTTAATAGGGGGCTTATTATATTTTTTGCTGTGAAGGGGCGGGGTGAGGGAACGGTTCCGGAAAAGGGTTCCAGAATGGGACCGCCTGCCAGGGCAGTGTCGGAATGCGCTTTGGCGTATTGCGGCGCACCCCGTTCTGCCGGAAGCAAAACCATATGGACCGAAAGCAGTTTGCACAGTTTACGGAGGAATGCCGCATTAGAACTCCGGCAGATGCAAAAGGTATATATACAGAGGTAGCAGCATATTAGGGTAGAATATCCCGACGTGCATCGAAGGCAGATGGCCGCATCCAGGCAGATGCAGGGCCCATCACTTTACAACAAAGGCAGAGGCATCCAAGGCCGCAAGGAAATTGCTGGCTGGAGGAGCCATATTCTGCCGCAACTCCGCATACCGTGTACAAGGAGAATTATTTTATAATATAGCAGATAAACCAAGTTGTGGCGGATAGGCCGGGAAGCTAAGGGTTTCCCATACGCAGATCCCTTTATGGCGGGCCAATGCCTGGGGCGTATCATGCGGGGACGCGAGCCCTGGACTGAAGCGATGTGGCTTTGCCCTGGGGGATGGTTAATTATGTGAATCGGGCCAGGCCGGAAGGAGCAACCCTAAGCATAACTTCGCCATGCTTCCAGGATACAGGGCTGAGCAGAGGACCAGCAAAGCTTTCATCCCCGGATGATGCAATACTGGCTTCCGCCACATCCAGATATGCCGGAGTCGCCTAGAGGTACCATATGGCTCTAAAGGGCGGCGGCTTGCTAAGCCGTTTGGCTTTACAGCCTACGTGGGTTCGATTCCCACCTCCGGCGTCTTGTTTGACGAAGCAGTAGGGAACTAGCGAGCAGTCAATTCGGAGATCTACTGAACCCCTATATCTCCAAGGCACACATGCTAATCCTTCAACAACTACGACACAGCCCTCTTGGACTCCTTCGCAGGATGTGGGCGCACTTTCCCCACAGACCATCGCAACAGATAATATGCCGTTAGCACTACCCACGCCAGGAACGGCAGGGCAATCGATGATGCCACTTGCTGGGCAGAATAATGTAGGGAATATTGGTCAAATGTACCCACTAACAACCACACAAGGAACAAACCAATATACAAATACAGCTCAAACTTCTTCAAACAATCAACCATTCTTTCTATTTAATCCAGCTTTCTATGAAGCTGTGCCAGGCGATATTGCCTCCACCGCAGCCAACCTCGCCAAATCTCTTGGCTCAATACCAGGCTACACGCCAGGCGGTGCGCCGACAGCGGGAGGGCAGTTCCCTTATAATTATCCTTATGGACAGACAAGTATAAAATAAGATATAATAACCGTACCGGCTAATTACTGGTCTGTTTTGGAGAGTCCTGCCGCAACATATACATCACGGAATCGGGGATATCGGATACATCAAGGTAGCGAACCCTGCTCTTGTACATCGCATAATAACCAAGGACCATGTCGGCATAATTGCCGGATGGGGACTTCTCCCTGAAATTGATTGCCTGAATCACGGCACCCGGGCCTGCATTGTAAGATGCGAGCGCGAGGCGGACCTGTTCGGCGGCAGGATACTGCTTATACATGTCCAGGAGGAGCGCCAGGTAATGTGTCCCTCCCATTATATTTTGCCTGGGGTTTGTCAGGTCTGTTATTCCGATGCCTTCCGACTTGGCGGTTTCCGGCTCCAACTGCATCAACCCCACCGCGCCCCTGTTGGATATCACGTTAGGATTGCCATGGGATTCTATCGAGATGACAGATCTGATCAGGTTCGCAAAGTCCGACTGGCCCATCCCGCTCAACCCGGAATACCTCCGGGATGCCTCTATGATGATGGGATCGTAATTCAGGACTGCCCTCATCGTGTTGGTGATATTCCCCTCCTTCACGAATACTGCGGAATTCTCCCCGGCAGAATAATCGAACTTGAACGAAGATATTGGGCTGCCGGCGAAGGGCAGCGGGTTATAATCCACCTGCCTTGGCAGGGATTTAACGCTTGCGGTAACTTCGGCCATTTGAGGGTTTGTGCTTGTCGCGTGCGCCAACGCCAGGAAGCCCACAAGCAGTACAGGGGTACGGGTCGCTACATTCTGCAGCCATGTCCTATGGTGCTTCGCCCTGTTGGAAGAAGTAGCTGACTGGACTTTTTGGATTTCGACCTGTTTGGCCTTGCGCTTTTCTACGTTGATAGTATCACCATTATATCAAAGGGGTCCGGCATGCCAATGGCATGGGGAAGGGAGATGCATACGTCGCTTTATGCTTCGCCCTTATGGTTCTCAACCATCCGTTAAAGTATAGACTCTATTTAGATATAAAAGCCTTCACGAACAGTTTTAGGTAAGAGAAGTGCAGAAATGCCAAAAGCACCCGGCCAGGGAAAGGGTCACTTCTCCCCTTTCCGCGCTATGGCGCGCTTTATTATGAGCTTCGCCCCCTCCGCACCTTCCCAGCCGGTCACTTCCACCCATTTGCCCGGCTCCAGCGTCTTATAATAGGAAAAGAAGTGGCCTATCTTGCCCTTTATCGCCTCATCGAGGTCGTTGATATCTGTTATGTGCTTGAAGCTGTGGTCGGCCTTTTCCGTCGGTGTTGCTATTATCTTGCTGTCCACCCCCTCCTCGTCCTTCATCAGCAGCACGCCTATCGGCCTTGCCTCCAGGAACGACCCTGGGAAGAAGGCTGTATTGCTCAATACTACGATGTCCAACGGATCTCCATCCTCGCCGAGAGTTCCGGTCACGAACCCGTAATTGAAGGGATATACCATCGAGGTATAGAGCACCCTGTCGACTTTTATGAGCCCTTTTTCCATGTCGTATTCATACTTGACATTTCCGTCTTTAGGTATCTCTATTATCACGTTGACAATGTCTGGCGCTCTTTTCCCTGCATCCGATATCATAAAACCACAATGGTTGGATTGGGATGGAAAGTATTTATCCTTTTCAGTTCTACAGGGGTTCCGGTTTCCATATATCTGTCAATCGACGTATGCAGCAAAACATCTAATATTGATTCTGCGCCTATCTTCTCGTGTGATTTTATGGATCAGAAAGTAATCCTTGTAGATGAAAACGACAGAGAGATAGGTCTTGAGGAAAAACTGAAGGCCCACCAGGACGGCGGCAGGCTGCACAGGGCCGTATCCGTTTTCGTATTCAATAAAAAGGGAGAGGTGATGATGCAGAAGAGAGCCCTTGGAAAGTACCATGAAGGTGGGAAGTGGTCGAGCACCTGCTGCAGCCACCCGATGCCTGGGGAAATGCCGATTGACGCAGCGCACAGGAGGCTTAGGGAAGAGATGGGGTTCGATTGCGAGCTGAAGGAGGTTGGAAGTTTCATATACAAGGCTGTGCTGGGCAAGGGGCTTGTCGAATGGGAATACGATCATTTTTTCAAAGGGGTGCATGAATCCGATCCGAGACCCAGCAAGGAGGAGGTGGAAGACTGGAGATGGGAATCGGTTGAGGGCATAAGGGAAAGGATAAAAAAGAACCCTAAAGAATATGCTGGCTTTTTCCTTGCATTCTTTGAGAGGGCGGTAGAGGCCATGGAATCGCATCGATAACCACCTGCAATTTGTAATGTTGCCTGGTTCATGGTCGGGGTGAATGTTTAAAAACCTTGCAACAGATTATTGAAAACAGGGTTGGCTGGATTCTGAAAACCATGCCAAGCCGGGAGATAAGCAAAACCCGAAAGGATTTGCTGTTTGTTCTAGAACGTGATAGATATGGTAGAGGAGTTGGATTCATTTAAGATAGCGCAAAGACAGCTGGATGATGCCGCGGAGATTATGAAGCTCGACAAGCAGGCCCACCAGATACTAAGGGAGCCGATGAGGACCCTTGTGGTGAACATACCGGTGAGGATGGACAACGGCAGCACCCGCCTGTTCAACGGGTTCAGGGTACAGTATAACAACGCCAGGGGGCCAGGGAAAGGCGGGATCAGGTACCACCCGGAGGAGAACCTGAACACTGTAAAGGCGCTCTCCGCATGGATGACATGGAAGACCTCGCTGGCGGACATCCCTTACGGCGGAGCGAAGGGGGGGGTGATATGCGACCCGAAGAAGATGAGCATAAGGGAGCTCGAAGCGGTTTCGCGCGGGTACATAAGGGCGCTCAAGGGCTACATAGGTCCGGATATCGATATCCCAGCCCCCGACGTAAACACGACGCCGCAGATAATGGGGTGGATGGTCGACGAATACAGCAAGATGGAGGGATACGATGCGTTCTCCGTCATAACGGGGAAGCCCTTGGAGGTATGGGGCTCAGAAGGCAGGAATGACGCTACGGGAGTCGGAGGCATGATGGTGCTCAGGGAAGCTGCGAAAACGATGAAGCTCGACCTCAAAAAGGCAAAGATAGCGATACAGGGATTCGGAAATGTCGGGATGAATGCTGCATTTGCGGCAAGAAACATGTTTGGGGCGAAGATCGTCGCCATCAGCGATTCGAAGGGAGGGATATACAGCGACAAAGGCATCGACATCGACAAAGCTGCAGCTGTGAAGGCTGCCGGGAAGGAACTCCAGGAATATGGAAAGGTGGAGGAGGTGACCAACAAAGAGCTTCTTGAAAGCGATGTTGATGTGCTCATACCGGCCGCGATGGAGAACCAGATAAAGAAGGATAACGCAGACAGGATAAAGGCGAAGATAGTATTGGAGCTCGCGAACGGGCCGGTGACTCCGGACGCTGACAGGATACTGCACGACAAGGGGATATTGGACCTTCCGGATTTCCTTGTCAACGGGGGCGGCGTAGTGGTCTCCTATTTCGAATGGGTCCAGAACAAGGCCGGATACTATTGGGAGCTCAAGGAGGTCGAAGAGAAGCTCGACAAGATAATGAGCAGGTCGTTCAGGGACCTGATGCAGACGAGAAAGGAATACAAGGAGAACGGCAAGGACATAACTGCCAGGACATCTGCATACATCATAGCGGTGGACAGGGTTTCCAAGACGATGAAAGCGAGAGGATGGTATTGAGGGTGTTGTGTTGGGCGGCGAGGATAATGTCACGATGAAGGAGAAGGCCCTTGTTGCCCATTCCTTGAACCATGGGAAGATCGAGATAATAGGCAAGGTGCCGCTCGACACCGGCGAGGACCTTTCATTGTACTACACGCCAGGGGTGGCATACCCGTGCCTCGCCATAAAGGACAATCCGGAGCTATCCTACGAATATACCGGCAGGGGCAACAGCATAGCGATCATAACGGACGGCACCCGCGTGCTCGGGCTGGGGAAGATAGGGGCTGAAGCGGCAATGCCGGTCATGGAAGGCAAGTCGCTCCTCTTCAAGAAATTCTCGGGCATAAATGCCGTCCCGCTGGTAATCTCCGCCACTGAAGAGGACGAGATAGTAAAGTTCGTCAAGACCGTGTCCCCTTCGTTCGGCGGCATAAACATAGAGGACATAGAATCCCCGAAGGTATTCAATGTTGTGAAGAGGCTGGAGGAGGAACTTGAGATACCAGTATTCCATGACGACAGGTATGGGACCGCGGTTGTCGTGCTCGCGGCCATGAAGAATGCGCTCATGCTTGCAGGGAAAAGGCTCGGCGATTCCAGGATCGTCATAAACGGCGCCGGATCCGCAGGGATCGGCATCGCAGAGCTCTTGATAGATGCTGGCGCCAAGAACCTAATCATGTGCGACAGCAGGGGGATCATATACAGCGGAAGAGCGGAAGGGATGAATCCCACAAAGGAACACATTGCTTCCCTGACCAACCCGAAAGCGATGAAGGGCAATCTTGACGATGCCGCCAGGGGGGCGGACGTCCTTATAGGGGTATCGATATCCGGTAAGTTCCCAGACGGAATGATAGGGACCATGGCTGAAAAACCCATAGTTTTTGCGCTTTCGAACCCGGACCCGGAAATAACATACAAGGGGGCGAGGGAGGCCGGAGCCTTCATAATCGCAACCGGAAGGAGCGACTGCCCAAACCAGATCAATAATTATCTCGTATTCCCAGGGGTATTCAAGGGGCTCCTCTCTTGCAGGGCCAGGAGGATCAATAACAGGATGCTCATCCTGGCAGGGAATGCGATTGCCAAGTCTGTAGGAAAAAGCCTGTCCGTGGAAAAGATAGTCCCGGACCTGCAGGACCTGTGCAAGAAGAATGTGACAGGGATGGTGGCTGCGGCAGTGGTGGCTGGTGCAATAGAAACCGGAGTGGCAAGAGTCAAGGCAGACCCGAAAGAGGTAAAAAGGCTAACTATGAAGGGGGTAAAACGCTACTCGTCAATTGAAAAAAGGTGCCTAAGGAAAAAAACAGACAGTACAAGCAATAGCGAAAATAAACTTGGTCCCGCATCCTGATTTGGAGGAATCCGCGGCTAGCACGGCATTTACCGGCACCACCAACCATTACCGCAATTTTATCAAACGTTAGGAAGGTTTTTAATAGGTTTTGATTAATAGATAAGCGAAAGGTCGATATAATGTTTGGAAATAGAATGCGCGCAAAGGCACAGAGCGCAATGGAATACCTGATGACTTACGGCTGGGCAATACTCATAATTGCCGTTGTTCTTGGAGCATTGTTCTCGCTCGGAATATTCAGCGGCTCATCGCTTCTTGGGACGACGTGCATAGCCTCTTCAGGTTATCTTTGCCAGAATCCGATATTGCTGCATGGGACCAATACGATAGTGGTGACGCTCGGCCAGTCGACAGGACAGGACTGGTCTAATGTCTATGTCGCCTTCGTGCCGCAGGGAAGCGCAAGCCCAACCTCGATAAGCGGATTGAGCTATGCGAACACAATCTTGGCAACTGGCGGATTGACGTCAGGGCAAACGGTGGTATTCAACCTGCAGGATCCGAGCGTGGCAAGCACGGCAGTGTCACCAGGAACGACAGCAGCAGGATCCCTATGGGTACAATACGTATTGCCTTCTATAACGGGCAACCAGGTGTCGCAGATCGCGACACTGACAGTAAAGGCGACCTGACCCCTGGTCAGGTTTCTTTTTCTTCTTTTCCTTTTTTCTATAACAAGCGAGCAGGGAAGCCCACGGCTTTACGAGCGGATGGATGTCATATAGCCTGAGGTTAAACCTGAAGGATCTTAACACGCAAAAATAGGGTGCCATTACGGCACGTGCGTAATGGCGGCTTCTTTCATAAAACGATTGCAGGGAGGGGGGCCCTGGCATGGGAAAAGGAAACTATTCCGCTATTATCTTGTAGCTGCCCGACATCTTAGCCATGGCCCTGCTGAAGGCAGTGGCAACGTGCTTCCTGTTGGGAACCGTTGTTTTTACCAGAAATACCGGCTGGCCCTTGTTGATCCTTGCCGCCATAGATACGGGCTTGCCGAATGCGAGCGTCATACCTTTGGATATTCTATCTGCACCAGCACCGGAAGCCATCTTGTGCTCCCTGATGACCTGATGGGGATATACGAGGATCTTGAACATGTAGCCCTCTGGGATGTTTGCCTCGAGGTACTTGTTGCATGTAAGCCTTGCCGATTCGAGCGAATTGGATCTTATCTGGATTTTCTCCGATGAGACAAGCCTCATCGCAAGGTCGTAGTCCTCCTTCCTCTTGCCCATGTTGAATACAAGCAAGCTTGTATGGGGCAGGGCCTTCACATAATTCTTCTTGGGCTTCCTCTTGGAATACCTGGCCCATGATTGGGATAAACGATACCTGCAAGTAGATGCCGGTCTAAGGGATACCATATATTCACCATTACAAGAACAGAGATAAGATTCAACGTAAGTATAAGTTAGTTAGGCAGGATAAATTATAAATAAGTTGCTGAAAAACCGACAGACAGATATAACCCGCGGATATATGGCGCCATTGGGACATTTGGAGCAGGGGCGATAAAAAGGGGAAAGGGCGGAGGGTGTTGGTAGAGGGTTGGCGGAGGGCAAGGGCAAGATATTTAAATAGTATCTGCAATTAATAAATATCTTAACAGGGACATATTTGGTGTGGTCTGATGAAAAATAGAGAATCTCGATTCGGAGAGCGGATGTCGCTCGCGTGGGCAAAACTGTTCAGATTGGCGTTAATCGGACTGTGGCTATCTACATTTATAGGGGCCCCGTTGATATTGACGAATGCACAATTCATCCCCTCTGGAGGGTTCGGTGGGGGGACAGGGCTGGGAAGCGGTAGCAATGCAGGGGTATCATCCATTCAGTCGACGTTATGTAACATATATAACGACATAAAGACCGTGATATTCGTGCTTGCCCTTGCGCTCATGGTGCTGGGAGGTGCGCTCTATGGGGGGGCACACATAATGCCTTCATCCTCTAGGGGTTCGATACAGGGTTATGGATTTGCCATGATAATGGGAGGGATAATAGGCCTGATAATAGTGCTTGCCGCACCGTTCGTCATAAACACGGTGGTAGGGGCAAGCGGCGCAGGCGGATTCGGCGGAGCGCCGAATGCTAGGAGCCTCTGCTCGTACCCGTAATGTCGGGAGGGAACATCTGTTCCCCCCTTTTCTTTTTGCTTTTATTTTGCTTTTAATTTCTGACAGGGTAAGAAAATGGTGAATGTCCTAAGGTATACCGCAGATGCATATCTTGCCAACCTTCAGCTGGTACTCCTCTTCTCCCTTTCGGCGGTCATCGCGTTCATCGTGCCTGTCTTTGCGTCATTCCCCACCTACAATGATGCCGGCTCCATATTTCTCAGGACTGCCAGTATATTCATAAACCTGACGCCTGTCAGCATAACCGTGATAATAGCATCCACCATATTGTCCACGCTATTCCTCAGCTTCGCCATAGTGGCTATAAACGTAATGGTGAAGCACAGCAGGACGCACACAAGAATAAGGAGGGAGGTAATGGCCGGCCTGGAGTCATATACGGGGAAGGTGTTCCTTGTGTTGCTGGCGTTCAATGCTATCCTGATCATAACGAACATGGTCGCTTACAGGTACCAGATAGGGAACTACATAACATGGGTGGTTGCGCTGGCCCTGACGCCGTTTTTCTTTTACTCCCCGGCATCCATAGTCATAGACGACAATAAGGTGGTAAGGTCGTTAAAGGCAAGCCTTAAGTTCTTCAGGAAAAGGCCGGAGTATTTCGGGCTGTGGATAGGCTGTGCAGTGGTATCCTATACAGTGCTTGACCTGGCGGCGATAAGCATTGCTGGGCCGCTTGTGGCGGAATACATCGTCCTGGTAGTCGGCTCGCTCCTGATATTGCCGTTCCTCATAATGCTGCAGGGGGAGAGCTATATGAAGAGGTTCTCGATGCTAAGGCATTGACCTACGGCATGACGGCTGCGGCATTACCTCTCTTCAGAAGCCATGGAAATTTCCGCAATTGCCGAGATCACTTGGAGATCCTCCGCTTCACATGTTTTAGGGCGGAAAAGGTATCGCGTTCCATCTCCTCGAGCCTCATCTTTATGTACCCGGACTGAAACTCCAGGCGCGGCACCAGCACGTACTCGAGCGCATTGACCCTGCGCTTTGTCTTCTCTATCTCCAGGACAAGCCTCTTAAGCCCCTGTTCCCGTTTGACCATCTCCAGCACAGCCTTCTTCACCTCGGCGAAGGATTCATCCACATCGTCCACGGCTGCGCCAGTGCCCATGATCCAGTATTCAGGGGGCGCAGGCTCCGCGGTAGTTGCGGATATCTCGGGAACCTTGACGCCCATGACGTTCTTTATTGTTATCTCTACCTTTGTCGATTCCTGCATGTTAGACGCAGCCGCATTGAGCTCGAAATCCCCAGCATAGGCGGAGGACATCGCGGTGACGGAATAGGCGCGCTTGAGCACCTTGTCCAGATAGTCCCTGTCTGCGCCGGACAGCTTCAGCAGTTTCATGAACTCGACGACGAGAACCTCCCTCTTGCGCTTGAGGAGGTCGTGCCCCTTTGACGCGACCTTTATGTTCTTCTTTACGTTTATCAGATTCATCCTTGTCGGGTTTATCCTTACGGGCACAGGGCACCACCTTTTCATTCCCCTTTATAGTACTTCTTCACGTACTCCGGCTTTATCCGCGTCAGCTCCCTCTGCGGCAGGGAAGATAGAAGATCCCACCCGATGGAGAGGGTCTCCTCTATCGTCCTCCTCTCGCCATGGTCCTGGGAAAGGAACCTCTTCTCGAACTCGGAACCGAACTTGAGGTATCTCCTGTCGTCTTCGCTCAGCGCCTCCTCCCCCACGATGGAGCTGAGGCTGCCCGCCTCCTGCGCCTTCGCATAGGCGCCGTAGAGCTGGTCCGCAACGCCCCTGTGGTCTTCCCTTGTCTTGCCTGGCCCTATCCCCATATTCATGAGCCTCGAGAGCGACCCCGTAGGATTCACTGGAGGATAGACGCCCTTGTTATGCAGCTCCCTGCTCAGGAATATCTGCCCCTCGGTGATGTATCCTGTAAGGTCCGGGATGGGATGGGTTATGTCGTCCCCCGGCATCGTTACGACATCGAGCTGCGTTATGCTCCCCCTCTTCCCCTTTATTATTCCTGCCCTTTCATAGATGCCGGAAAGGTCGGTATACATGTATCCGGGATACCCCCTCCTTCCAGGGACCTCCTCCCTTGCGCTCGAAAGCTCCCTGAGCGCCTCCGCATAATTGGTCATGTCGTTGAGTATCACAAGCACGTCCATCCCCTTGCCATATGCGAGGAACTCGGCGGTAGTGAGCGCTATCCTTGGGGTGAGTATCCTCTCTATGCTTGGGTCGTCCGCCATGTTGATGAACGCGGCCGTCCTGCTAAGGGCCCCCGTGCTCCTGAACTGGTCGGTGAAGAAATCGGCATCGTCATGCGTTATCCCTATCCCCGCGAACACGACGGCGAAATTGCTTTCTGAACCCCTCGTCCTTGCCTGCCTGACAATCTGCGCTGTCAGCTCGTTATGAGGGAGCCCGGACCCGGAAAACAGCGGCAGCTTCTGCCCCTTCACCAGCGTGATGAGCCCGTCGATGGAGGAGATGCCCGTCTCGATGAAATCGCTCGGGAGCGCCCTTGACACGGGGTTGAGGGGCTCCCCGTTTATGTCGCGCTTCTCGTCAAATATCACCTCCGCGCCGCCGTCCCTAGGCCTGCCCTGGCCGTCGAACACCCTTCCGAGCATGCCTTCGGATACCCCCATGCGGAAGGTCTCGCCCGTCAGCCGCACGGAGGTCTTGTCGACATCGATGCCTGCAGTAGGGCCGAAGACCTGGACTATCGCATAGTCGGATGCGGTCTCAAGGACCTGCCCCAGCCTCTCGCTGCCGTCATGCATGACTATGTTGACAATCTCGTTGTACGCCGCGCCGGAGACCTTCTTCACCACGACCAGGGGGCCGTACACGCTCTCGATCGTCTTGTATTCAACATCAGCTATTATCGCCATATCATCATTCCTCGCCCTTTATAAGGCTCTCGAACTCCCTCTCCATCTCGGACCCGATGCGCTGCGCTTCTGCCGCGATCTTGCCGTTCTCGGTGAACTTCATCCTCGAGATATCCTGCCGCGCCTTCATCTCCTGCAGCTTCGATGAGGGCACCCCCTTCGACACCGCATGCTGGGCCTGCACGGCAAACTTGATTATGGCGCCAAGCATCAGGTACTGCTTCTCGATGGTTGCGAAGGCATCTACTTCGTCGAAAGCGCTCTGCCTCAGGAAATCCTCCCTTATTATCTTGCCTGCCTCCAGGATCGCCCTTTCGGAATCCGGCAGCGCGTCAGGCCCGACGAGCTGTACGATATCCTTCAGCTCCGCCTCCCGCTGCAGGATCTCCATAGCCTTGGAAACGTTGTCCCTGAATCCGGGACCCCCGTTCTTGTCGTACCAGCGTGCAAGCCCCTCCTTGTAAAGCGAATAGCTGGAGAGCCAATTTATCGACGGGAAATGCCTTGCGCCCGCAAGACTTGCATCGAGCGCCCAGAACACTTTGACCACCCTCAGCGTCCCCTGGGAGACAGGTTCCGATATGTCGCCGCCCGGGGGAGATACCGCGCCGATTATCGATATGCTCCCCTTGCCGCCGCCGAGCGCTTCGAACCTCCCGCTCCGCTCGTAGAACTCCGCAAGCCTCTTCTGGAGGTATGCGGGATACCCCTCCTCTCCGGGCATCTCTTCAAGCCTTGCGGACATCTCCCTCATCGCCTCCGCCCATCTTGAGGTCGAATCCGCCATTATCGAGACATCATACCCCATGTCCCTGAAATATTCCGCGACCGTTATGCCCGTGTATATGCTCGCCTCCCTCGCAGCGACCGGCATGTTGCTCGTGTTGGCTACCAGTATGGTCCGCTCCATGAGGGGCCTTCCTGATTTTGGGTCCTTGAGCTCCGGGAACTCGTTCAGCACCTCTGCCATCTCGTTCCCCCTCTCCCCGCATCCGACATATACGACGACGTCGCTGTCTGCATACTTGGCGATCGAGTGAAGTATGACGGTCTTGCCGGACCCGAAGGGGCCTGGTATCCCGGTCGTCCCCCCTTTCGCTATCGGGAAAAAGGTATCCACCACGCGCTGGCCCGTCACGAGAAGCTCGTCGGACTTGAACCTCTTCGAATATCTGCCCGCGACCCTCACGGGCCTTCTCTGCAGCATGCTCAGCTTGCGCTCGCCGCCCCCCGACCTCACAACCGCTATCGTCTCCTCCACCTTGAAGCTCCCCCCTTTTATCGACTCGAGTTTGCCCTTCACCCCATAGGGGACCATGATCTGGTGCTTTATCAATGGGGTCTCCTGGACATACCCTATTATGTCGCCTTCGGAAAGGGTTGCCCCTTTCTTGGCGGTTGGGACGAACTTCCACTTCTTGCCCTTGTCTATCGAGGGGATGTCTATCCCCTTCTCGACGAAATCCCCGCACCTCCTTTTTATCTCTTCCAGCGGGCGCTCGAGCCCGTCAAAGATGTTGCCCAGTATCCCTGGCGCGAGCTCGACCGAAAGAAGCTCCCCCGTGTTAGCCACTTTCTCGTTGGGCTTGAGCCCTGTCGTATCCTCATAGACCTGTATCATCGCCTTGCTCCCCCTGAGCTGTATTATCTCCCCGATCAGCCCGCGGGTGCCGACCTTCACGACCTCGTACATCTTGCTCCCGGCCATACCGTCCGCCACCACGAGGGGGCCCGAAATCCTAGTTATTATACCCATAAATACGCACCCTACCCTTTCACAACTCCTATATCTATCCCTATCGCCCTTTTTATGAGCCTCTTCAGCGTGTCCTCATTCCTTTCCTCCTCCCCGTAGTCAGGGACCTCTACGACGACAGGAAGGAGGCTGCTGTCAATCATATGTATGAGCTTCCTGTCCCTTATCTTGCGCGAAAGGGATTCGCTTATGATGATGACCCCGATAGAGCCGTCGCGGAATAGGTTCCGCAGGTTCTCCTCTATGCTCTCCACGGAATCTCCGGGGCGGGAGACGATCGCCATCTTGACCCCGGAGACCTTGAACCCCAGGGTCATGAGTTCGCCGCCCATGACCGCTATCCTGTCGTGCCCCTCATCCATTCACGCACCTATCACAATCCCGGAAAAGCCGTCGAGGCCGTACTCCTTGCCCTTCACCATTGCCCTCAGGGAGAACACCTCGATCTCCTTTATGTAGGCATATGCGACCAGGGTGCCGAACGAGAGCACGCTATGCCTCAGGAGCTTCATGCTCATGTCGAATATCGCGGCCCTCATGTGCATCTCTACCGAAAGGAGCTGGCCGCTCTCCCTATATCTGGCGATTGCCCCCTCCAGGCCGAAAGCCTTGATGTTCCCCATGAGGGACTCGACGTCGGCGCTTATGGAATATGCCTCGGCCAGCCCCTTTTTGCCAAGCGAACCGCCGTCAATGAGCAGCGCCTCCGCGAGGTCATTGCGCAACGACCTCCTCTTTGACCTCATAAGCGCAAGGATGTTCTTCATGTCTATATCAGCCTTGATTATCCTAGCCGAACCGGGATCCTCCAGATTTATCCTCCTCACCGCCCTGCTGACCGATGCGTTATACCCCCTCTCCAGCGCGTACGATGCCGCATATGGGCTCTTCTCCTTCATGTACTCCGCGAGGGCGGCGGTTATGGCTGCCCTGTATGGGGAAAAAACCATCATGCGCTCCATCATGGATTCGACGGTCGGTTCGGACATCGCCTGGCGGATGCTGGATGGCCCGTGGACGCCTATGTCTACCACGTACTGGGAGATGTCGTCGAACTTCTTCCCCTGCGCCTTCGCATATATCGCAAGCTTTATGTTGTTGATCCCCCATATCCCGACCACTGCGGAGATGAGCTCCCCCTCGCCGACAGGGGCGATGCGGGGCAGGGTGCTTATCCGCTTCGCCAGGTTCCTGCTCAGGGCGAAATCGATCATCTCCCCTTTTATGTTGACGCCGCCGAACTCCTCGAGGTCGTCCCTGTAGTCGGTTTGCATCAGGATCGAGAGGGCCGCGCCCTGCTCCTTGGCCGCGGCGATCTGGGACATGAGCTCCTTCCCGACGAGCTTGGACTCCATCGCCTTCACACGCGCATTTGAATAGGCATATTTCCTGGCGGCTGAAAAACCGGAACCAGCCATAGGATCACCTGGCACCAGCCCCCCTCTTGGAAGGCCTGCCCCGCCGGTGCCGCTTCGTGGAAGCGGCAGGCTTCTTGGAAGCGGAAGGGGTTTTAAGGGCGAGGAATCTCGATGCCTCTCCCTTGAACTCGTTCGCAAGCCTGTTCCGTATAGCCGCCTTGCTCTTCCGCACAAGCGACGCTATGGTTGCGTCAAACACTACGCTCCCGTCCTTCGTCCTGGCAAATATCCCGCCGCTCTTGGAGACGGAAGGGTTGTAGCCCTGTTTCTCCAGCAGCTTTACGGACTCCCCGTCCGCCTCGACCTTTATGTCGCCCTTGTCGTACCCCTTGAAGGTCTCGTCAAGGGAGGCGATGGAGATCGAAAGAAGTTTTGCATGGTACTCCTTGGCAAGGCGGGCTGCCGTGAGCCTCTCCGCCTTTTCCATATAATGGCGCGTAAGGGCCCCTATCGCGGAATAGACAGCGTTGTCCCTCTCTATCTTCAGGGCGGACTCGGCTTCCTCCTCCATCCTCTTCGCCTCCTTCTCCGCGGAGAGCTTCGCCCTTTCGTTCGCCTCTTTTGCGGACGACCTTGCGGCGGCCAGTATCGAGTCCCTGCGCAATCTCGCCTCGGAAGAGAGCTCCGACGCCTTCTTCTCCGAGCTGGCAGTTATCTCCCTCTCCAGATCTTCCAACGACATTGCAAAACCACGCCAAATCAGATTATGCCTGCGCTCAGCATTATAAGTATCGCGACCACGAACCCGAATATGAGCAGGGTCTCGGGGAGCACGAGGAACAGCAGCGCCATGCCTATCTGGTCCGGCTTCTCCGCTATGACGCCGAGCCCTGCGCTGCCTATCGCAGACTGCGCTATCCCTGTCCCTATCGCTCCCCCGGCTATCGCGAGCCCTGCGCCGATTGCAGCTATTGCGGAAGACATGCCTATTATTGCCATATTCTCACTCTTGTACCAACATAAATTAATTCAATCCGTGGAACTCCTGCGCCTATACGAAAAGGGGTTGAACTTCGTCCCATTCCCGGTATAGAACTTCGAAAAAAATTCAATGAAGTTGAGCCTGACCCCCTGGACCACCCCCTCGAATATCGAGAGTATCATATTTAGGAAGTGAAGCACTATAAAGATTACTAGGAGGAATCCGAAATCCAGCGCACCGTGACTCAGGGTGGGGGTGAAGGCCGTGTCTATGAGCTTGGATATTATTATGCTTGCGAACCCGAACCCGAGTATCCTCGTATAGCTCAGCGGGTGGGTTACCAGGTTCGTGAGCTCTGCCGCTTCGGACCCGCTCAACGCTATTGTGGCGATGGCGGAGAGGGCCGCGAGCGCTGCCGCCGCTTCGGTGATTCCCGACGGGAATGCGGCGAAGAACGCCCCGGCGACCGCGGCAGCCCCGAAAAGCACCAGCATGAGGGACGTTATCTTGCTAACCGCGATCTTGGCGTGGCCCTTCCTGTAGTTGTTTATGAACCCGAAGAGGAGGCCGAGGGATACCTGGGATATGCCGAACGCCAGGGTGAGCAGTATTATGGAATTGACGCTGCCCCCGGTCCAGTCCAGGCCGTGGAATGTGGTGAAGTACTGGTTGAGCTGGAAGCCGAAATATTCGTTGGAGAGGAAGCCGAAGGCGATGGCCGAGACCGAGCTCAGCTGCCAGACCCTTGCCACATTGTACATGAGCCCCTCCCTATCCGTCGCCCTGGTTATGAGGGTGGCGAAGATCAGCGAGGCCAGGCCGTACCCAACGTCGCTTATCATGAAGCCGTAGAAGATCGGAAAGCTCACTATGAATATCCATGTCGGATCTATCTCGTCGCTCCTGGGGAGCGAGAAGAATTCCATCAGGTAATCGAAAGGCTTGAGGAACGCCGGCCTTTTCACGAGGGTCGGCGGAAGCTCGTCTGTTGCGAGGATCTCCACGTAGGAGAGGCCGCCCGTGAACTTTTCAAGCGCCCGCTGGAAGGCCGGAAGGCCCGCTTTCGGGATCCACCCCTCTACGATGAAGGTCTCCTCGGTCCTCTTGAACTTCGACGATATACCCGAGCGCTCAAGCTCGATCTCCAGCATCTCCCGGTAGTTCGAAAGGGGGGAATAGCACGAAGAGCCGAGGGCCGAAAGCTCCCCCCCGATCCCCTTCATCCGCTCCCCTATCTCTGAACGCCTCCGCGCCACGTAGTCCTCCACCGCCGATGGGGTGCCTTCAAGGATGGGGGATTTGAGGTCTATCTCGACAGGATGCAGCTCTGACAGGATCTCGTTTATCTGCGCGTCCTTCGCATAGGCCAGGAAGAGCATGCTCCTGTCCTTGGATATCTGGCGCACGATGGAGTCGGACAGGACATTGCCCTTTTCCAGCGCCCCCATGAACTGGGAGACTGCGGCGGTGGGCAGCAGGAAGGCCTTGAAGGCCATTATGTCGCTCTTCAGCGCCGAAAAATCTATCCCCGTGCCATTGAAGTAGCCGGCGACCTCGCCAGCTGCCACAAGCTCCTTATCTTCTTCGAGCAGCGAGGCCCTCTCGGCATTCAGCGAATATATTGCGTCGATCTCTTTGAATCCGCTGACCTTTCCGATAAGCTCCCGTGTTTCCAGGTGCTTTGCCTTTGCGACAGGCTGCTTGGGGAGAAGCTTCAGGGCGCCCGAGACCTTAAGGAGCAGCTCGTTAAGCTCCTGGTCGTCGGCTGCAGGATAGTCGTCCTTGAGCCCGATGGAGGACTTGCGTATATCGATTATGCCGTGGCTGTGCATGAAGGCGATAATTGATGGTTTTCTGGAGTAGGGGGCTATTATCCTCACTTTCTCCATCGGTTCGGTCTTGAACATCTACACACTCAGCAGTATCAGGAAACTATCTCCTTTGCCATCTGGTCTGCGACAATGGCGAGCCGCTTCTGGGAGAGCTTGAGCTTCGATATGCGCGAGACGAGGGATTTTATCTTCTCCCTCTCGCCCTTCTCGCGGATCGCTATCTCGGCGTTGGCACGCTCGAGCGCCTTCTGTCGTATCCCCTCGGACTCCCTCTCCGATGCTTTCAGCAGGGCGGCCGCCTCCTCCTCCGCCTTCGCGACCTCTGCGTCCCGTTTCCGGGCGGCATGCTCCACTATCCCCTTCGCCCTCTCTTCGGCCGCTTGAACCTTCTTTATCGAATCTATGCCGCCCGCCATAAGGATCACGTGATGAAATTAATACAATATAATACAATATCGGATAGAAACGGCAAGCCCCGATGCCGCAATACCAATAGACATTATGTGGGAAACAATATAAATCCAGCGCAGGCGGCCCACACCACCCGGAAGGAGGAACCTCTGTAGATAAGACTTACCCAAGAAGGGACAATAACAGACACATGATAGAGATAGATGGAACTCCTTATATCGCTTTCAGGAGCAACGCAACAGGAAAGCCAAGAGGCAACAACCATATCTGGAGAAAGATGTACAACTACTTTGTCTATAACAGAGAGGAGTTCTTACAGCACTATCATCTAAGGTCTAATGTAGAAAGCACCAACAACATGATAAAGAGCAAATTCACAGATTTAGTAAGAAGCAAGGATAAGACAGCACAGATCAACGAGGTGCTTCTGAAGGTATTGTGCCACAATATCTGTGTG